>JBGSYX010000268.1:0-10091 GCA_041750735.1 Cyclobacteriaceae bacterium | reverse complement strand
AGCCCGATTTACGGCATGCCGATTCTCGACGTGGAAAAAGCTAAAGCAGTCATCGTGCTCAAACGCAGTATGAATCCCGGTTACGCCGGTATTGAAAACCCGCTGTTTTATGGTGATAGAACGAAAATGCTATTCGGCGATGCCAAAGTATCACTCAGTAAGTTGAAAAGCGAAGTTGCCAATGCATAATTTAAATTGACTTAAAACCAATGATAAAAAAGAAACCGGCCTTTGCCGGTTTTTTTATGTACAAAAGTTAAGAGTGGTATTGGATTTTAATTGAAAATCTTGCTGGTTATGATATGCAAGGCAACTATTACTTTTACCCGGAAAAATATTTAGATTCACTAGATGATTTTTACATAATCAGAACGCTATGAAAAAGATTTTTACAATTCTGATTTCGCTGGCATTTATAGTTGGCTGTGATTTGAACAATAAACCACTCGGAGAACATAAAGCTATAAAGCCTCCATTTTTATGGGAAAATGTCACAATTTATTTTCTGCTCACAGATCGGTTCTACAACGGGAATCGCGAAAATGATGTCAATTTTGACAGAACCGGAGAAACAGTGGCAATGAGGGGATTTCAGGGCGGAGACATCGCTGGAATCACCCAAAAAATCGAGGATGGGTATTTTACGGATCTTGGCGTCACTGCCATCTGGTTTACCCCGGTCGTTGAGCAAATTCATGGCATAGTCGATGAAGGAACCGGAAATACCTATGGATATCATGGTTATTGGACCAAGGACTGGACAGCCATCGATCCGAACTTTGGCAATGAGGCAGATTTAAGCCGATTAGTAGAAGCAGCACATTCCAGGGGGATCAGGATTGTGCTGGATGTAGTCCTAAACCATACCGGGCCGGTGACTGATGTTGATCCACAGTGGCCGGATAGCTGGGTTCGCACAGAACCGCAGTGTACTTACCAAAATATGGAATCAACAGTGTCTTGCACGTTGGTAAAGAATCTGCCTGATGTGCGTACTGAAACCAATGAATCAGTAGAATTACCACAGTTTTTGCTGGATAAATGGAAGTCAGAAGGAAGGCTGGAGAAGGAATTGAAAGAACTCGATGATTTTTTTTCTCGAACCGGATATCCCCGCGCACCGAAATACTATATCATTAAGTGGTTAACAGATTATATCAGAAAATATGGTGTGGATGGATTTCGCGTCGATACCGCCAAACATACGGAGGCGTCTGTCTGGGCAGACCTCTACAGTGAGGCAGTAGCGGCCTTTAAACGCTGGAAGGAGACCAACCCGGAAAAAGTACTGGATCAGAATGACTTTTTCATGATGGGTGAGGTCTATGGGTACAACATTTCTTCCGGAAGACTCTATGACTACGGCGATCAGAAGGTCGATTTCTTTGAAAACAGTTTCCACAGCCTCATCAATTTCCAGTTTAAGGAAGATGCAAAAAATGACTTTGAAGCGATATTCTCAAAATATGATCAGCAACTCAGTTCATCCTTGAAAGGAAAATCAGTGGTAAATTATCTCGCTTCACATGATGATGGCAGTCCATTTGATATAAATCGTGAAAACCCCATGGACGCTGGGACAAAATTGTTGCTATCCCCCGGTATTGCGCAGATTTATTACGGTGACGAAACCAGCCGACCTCTGGTGATAGAAGGAGCAAATGGCGATGCCAATTTGCGGTCCTTCATGAACTGGGATGAATTGCTCCAGAACCAACAGCGGGGAGGATTTGAAATTAAAACGGTGCTTGCACATTGGCAAAAGCTCGGCCGCTTCCGGGCAGAGCATCCTGCAATCGGCGCAGGAAAGCATGCAATGATTTCAACGACGCCCTACTTTTTTTCCCGGACTTATGAAAGCGCCGGATATTCCGACAAGGTATTAGTAGGTTTGGATTTGGAAACAGGTGAAAAAACCATACCGGCGACCGGTACATTTTCAGATGGCCAAAGCGTCCTGGATTCTTATTCCGGCCAGACCGGAGTTGTAGTCAGCGGACAGATCGTTCTAGATACGCCGTTTTCTATTGTGTTAATCAGCGCCAAGTGATGGTCTTTTTAATTTATGAGCGCCTATTTCAAAGTTTTGTGTAAGCTTGACCAAAGAACTGGAACATATGCAAACAAAATGAAAAGATGGATATAAAACGATTTATAACCAAGTACTTATTAATTGTTATAGGATTAGCAATACTAAGAGTCTTGGTGAGTGAATTAGTGCCTGATTTATTTACGAAAACAATTGTTGGAGATGGGTTTACACAGACAAAAACCACGTTCTTCTCAATATATCAGACCAATATATTTAACATAATACTTGGAATAATAATGTCGGTCGACCTATATCGAATTGGGCGAAACTGGATTTTAATTCCCATTCTTACAGTTATTTCAGCAACAGCAGGACTGTTCTTTTTTTCAATTTTAATTCTTTACAACTTAATTAATAAATATGAACAGATTTGATTTTCAGAAAGCGATTTATAAATACGCTATTTTATTGTCAATTACTTACATCATTAATTTGATTTGGATTTATTATTTCCATTACTATTTTGCTCTCATAATAATGGAGAACTATAGTTCATTTAATGAGTACATTTCTTGGATTCCAAGGATTATTACTGTAATATTTAATATCGCATTTGCAATTTTAGTTTATAAGGATTTTAAGCTAAATGAGATTAAAAGTCCTCTGATAGTGATTATTACTTTACTATTTGGATTTATTGGAATAGCACTATTTTTCATTCAAGTGATTTATAATCAATATGTAAAAAAAACCAGCACACAACACACAATATAGCCAATATGGGTTTCGGTGGTATGCTAAAGCTTGTTGTCCGCGTCAACTTTTTGTGTATATTGATAGGAAATCGCCCGCAATCCCTTACTGGCCATATTGTTAAACGTTGAGACGCATCCAAATTAGGACCGCTTAATCTATAATAGTTACTTCAAAGACTGATACCACTGCTGCACAGTTCCGATTGTTATCTGAGAGCTGTAAATCAGCGCATTTCAAATTCATCCGCGTCGAGGTAGGCCGGAAAACTATCGCGGAATTTTTGAAGTTCCGGGAGATTTAGTGTAATGGTTTCGATGGCCTGTTCGCCGGAAACTCTGTTTAATAGTTGCCCTTTATAGTTTACAACCATAGAACGACCAGCATAATCGACGCCCATCCCATCCGAACCAGTCCGGTTTATACCGATGCAAAAGCATTGATTTTCCATTGCACGCGCTTTTAGCAGCGTTTCCCAAACTTCCCTGCGCGATGCCGGCCAGTTAGCCACATAGATAAGCACGTCATAGTCAAGGCCGCGGGCCGCGTTGTAACGATTCCGGCTCCAAACGGGGAAGCGGAGGTCGTAACAGACTAATGGCAATACATTCCATCCGTGACGGTTGCGAATGAGTTTATTTTTACCGGGATCATAAGTAATGTGCTCGTTGCCCATCCGGAACAGATGTCTTTTATTATAAAAACTATAATCACCCTCCGGCTCCACCCAGTGCAGGCGATTGAAATATGCTCCTTCATCTTTTACTATAAAGCTGCCGCAGATGACGGCGCCGGTTTGCGAAGCCATCTGTCGCATCCATTTGAAGGTATTGTAGTTGATGGGTTCGGAATAGTTTTTTGCGTCCATCGTGAAGCCCGTGTTGAACATTTCCGGAAGCAGAATAAGATCAGTCTTGCCTTGAAGATGCCATATTTTTTCTTCCAGCATAGCCAGGTTGGCGCTGATGTCCTGCCAATGCAAGTCGGTCTGAATGATGGAAATACGGAGATTTTCCATGAATGGGAGTCAGTGTAATTATTAGATTCAAATCCGGAAAAATTCCAGACAAGTTATTTTTTGTTCGGGAAAATCATGCGGTACTCCACTTTCACAATTCCCTTGCTGATGTTCATCAACTTGCTTTTCAGCAATCGTTTTTTAAAAGCAGTAATATGGTCAGTGAAAAGGATTCCTTCGATGTGATCATATTCATGCTGGATAATCCGCGCTTTCATCCCGTCAAATTCCTCCTCATGGAGTTCCCATTTTTCATCGTAATACCTGATCCTCAGGCGTTCGTGGCGATCAATGTCTTCCCGTATACCGGGAATGGACAGGCACCCTTCTTCATAAATCCAGAATTCCCCGGATTCTTCCAATATTTCAGGATTAACAAATACCTGTTTCCAGTTACCGATTTCTTCGTCTTCAAGTGGCGTTGTATCAGCTATAAACAACTGGAGACTCTTGCCGATTTGAGGGGCGGCAAGTCCGATGCCCTGGGCATTATACATAGTTTCGAACATATCGGCAGCCAATTGTTCCACTTCAATTTCCCCCTTCACGATTACGTCTCCCGGTTTTTTTAATACCGGATGCCCAAAGGCTACAATTGGATAAATCATTAATTCAGTATATTTCCGTGGCAAATTTACAAATCCCTTATTAAAAACCACTGTATAGCCCAAGACATCCTTTTTGTATTATTTTTACAAGTGAAGTACAGGTAACGGAATCTCATGAAACGATCGACACTACTTACCTCTGAAGACTACTGGGCTATCTGGACAGGTGGTTTCATACTGATGCTGGGTATAGTTTTCTTCCTGATAATCGGAAGAAATTCCATGGAACCGGACATAAACAAGGCCCAACAAGTCCTTGCAGAACAATCCGAAGTGCCTTTTAAAACTGTTGCATGGTTTAAGGCCGACGAAAAGGTTGAGCAACTGACCGGAGCCAATACATTTTTCGGAAAATTGATAAGAAAGCTGGCCGCCAGGCCTAAATCCTGGAGTGAAAATCCGCTTGTTGCATTTTATATTCCAACAAAGCCAGTAGAACCGGAGAGAATTCATGCTGTAGCCGAGGCCGGAATGCAAGTTGAGAAGCTGGAGCAAACCGCGCTTTTCAATGAGGGAATCGCGGGAGGGGCCCTTTATCAAAATGATTCGCTTAATAACGCGGCGGAATCGGCGGTTTTCGCATGGCATAAAGCTGTTACCGAATACAATAATCTTCAGAAGAAATCATCACCAAAAGGATTCAGCCTTTTTCCGGATCTCTTAATATTTGCATTGATCCTCGCGGGCCTCTTTGGTATTGGAGCCTATTTCTTGGGGCATAAATATCTAAAATTCGTAACCGGTTTTCTCGGCGTGTTTGTACTTGGTGTGTTGGCGTTTTTGCTCGAATCCCAGACGGATATGAAAAACATCGGAATGGGCTATGCGCTGTGGGCCATTCTCCTCGGCCTGATCATCAGCAATACAATAGGAACACCGTCATGGATTAAACCCGGCCTTTTGCCAGAATATTTCATCAAGACAGGCCTCGTGCTATTGGGGTCTGAATTATTATTAGGCAAAATTATGGCTATCGGCCTGCCCGGAATATTTGTAGCCTGGGTGGTGACGCCAATTGTGCTGGTTAGTACCTTCTGGTTTGGCCAGAAGGTTCTTAAAATATCCAGCAAATCCCTCAACGTTACAATCAGTGCCGACATGTCGGTATGCGGTGTATCGGCAGCTATCGCCACGGCAGCAGCCTGTAATGCAAAAAAGGAAGAACTGACCATGGCTGTTGGACTTTCCATGGTTTTCACGTCCATCATGATGGTGGCGCTCCCCGCATTTATCAAAGCCGTTGGAATGCCGGAAGTCCTGGGAGGTGCATGGATTGGCGGCACAGTCGATGCCACAGGAGCTGTGGTTGCTGCCGGCGCGGTTTTGGGAGACAAAGCATTGAATGTGGCCGCAACCATTAAAATGATCCAGAATATACTCATCGGGTTTATCGCATTTGGAGTGGCGGTTTACTGGGCGGCTAAAGTCGAAAATACCAATAAAACCAGGGTTGGAATCGGAGAGATTTGGAAGCGTTTTCCAAAGTTTGTATTGGGATTTATCGGCGCTTCGCTGCTCTTTACAATGCTTTCAGAAGTATTGCCAAAGGATATATCCTCGGCGTTCGTCGACCAGGGCATCGTGAGCGGATACGTCAAGGATTTACATTCGTGGCTGTTTTGTCTCGCGTTCGCAAGTATTGGGCTTTCCATAAATTTTAAGGAACTCAGGCACCAATTCTCCGGCGGAAAACCGCTGATTCTCTACGTTTGCGGCCAGGCGTTCAACCTGTTACTAACACTCCTCATGGCGTATCTGATGTTTTATATCGTTTTTCCTGATATTACTAAGACCATCTGATATGAAAAACTGGCTGAAACTCATTATCTGGATCGCTGGAATATGGTTGTTTATTAAAACTGCACCAGTCCTGGTAAGTATGAATGGCGAATACAGTCGATTTATAGAAACGGCGGAAAAGCGCGGATTAAATGTGACTGGCTTGTTTTACAGTGAAGTGCCGGAGACTTTTAAAGCGGAGAAAATGCTCAAAAAATCCAGAGTGGAATTGAAGGAAGACTAATGGAAGGAATTTCATTTATTCTGTCCCACCCGCGCGAAAGTTACTTTAGGACGAGTCAGTCATTGGAATAGGCGGAAGTAACTTCCGCGCCAGATAGGGGCATGTTTTTTGGCTATCAATTTTGAAATTGATTCACACCTATTTAATATCTTATGATTACTTTTAGATGATTGTAGTAATACAATACATTTGACAATGAAAAAAGCTGTCGGCGATGGAGACGCACCAAAGCTGACAGCTTTTTTAAATCAAACACTAATTAGTTTATCTTAATTCTATTCACCAATTATTTCCACTTAAATAAATCCAATAGACACTTACCGGATCATTCCTTCTCAATGCCGGTTCCCAGTCCGGGATTTGAGCCAGGATTTTATTGTATGCCGAATTGATTTCCGGATATTCACTCCCCTTGACTACATGAGCATCCCTGACTTTCCCGTTTTTCTCAACTATGAAGCTAAAGGATATTCTATATTTTTTAGTTTGCATCAATGATTTAGCTTCAGGATAATTGTTTAATTGGTCATTAATCCAATTGTCCCATTGGCCATTTTTAAACTCTGCTAATTTATTTACATCCCCAGCAAAATAAATAATATCATCAGAATTGACCGTAGATTGTGTGACCCAATAACTACCATCTAATTGATCCCTGACATCATCAATGCGATTTAGTGGGATAGATTCGTCAATCAAAAGATGAATCCAGGCATTGCCTGCTTTTCTCCATTCTTTTGCTTGTAAAGCTATTTGTTCCGGGGTGCAATTTTTGTTGTCAATGTAATTGCCGTCATTTTTCAGCTCGATGATTTGGTTTGTGTGCTCAATTGGTTTTTGAGCGACATCAGGAACAATTACTGTTGGTTCCAGAGGACTTGTTTTGTCAATAATACCTTCGCCTCTTTTGCCGAATGCCATCAGCAGTAAGACGAATACGGGGAGGAAAGTCGCCACTTTCCAATTCCATAATTTGCTGTTTTTCGATTTGTTCATCATAGTAATACGATTTTTAATTTGACAATGATTAAAACTATTAGCCAGTGCGAACTTTTGATATCCTACACTTTTTTGGATAATTAACAATTGATATTGGGTAGCATCGATACCCGAATTGAGTGTATATTCATCTGCCTGGAACTCATGGATTTCTTTCATATCTCGATTCATGAAATACACAAGAGGATTAAACCAGTACACTATTTTTACTAAAGTCATCAGCATCAGGTCGTAAAAATGACCTTGCCTGATGTGTGACAATTCATGGGTCAGGATTGCTTTTGAATTGGTTTCGAAATCATATTGCGATATCAAAATATATTTTCCGAAAGAAAAAGCTGGAATATCGTCTTGTACAATCAAAATGCGTACGCCATTCAGTTCTCTTTTATGGGTTTTTCTTATCATAAGAAAAACCGAATAAAGACTGCTTATAAACAGAAGAAGTGAAATAGAGACCCCTGCCAAATAAACATACAAAACCAGACTTCCTACTGATATGTCAACAGCCTGTTTTACGCTAGGAATTGGAGCTGATGATTGAATTTGAACAGACGTATCATTTGAAAGGAACGAATCCTCTACAATGGATCTTTCCTGAAAAGGAGATTCTAATTTATCCGGAAATACTGGACGAATATTATATGGTAAATGTATAAAAGGAATGCCAGCGGAGATAAATATAATGAATACCAATACAAAGCGACTATGATTAAAGAATGATTCTTTACGGATCAGCAATCGAAAGAAAAGATATAGGAGACTTAGAATAAAAGTCGATTTTAAGAGAAATAGAAACCAGCTATTCATTTTCTTCGTTTTTACGGGACTCAACCTGATCAATTAGCTTCCGAATTTCTTCGGTTGAAATTTTATTTTCTTCCACAAACATGGAAACTACAGAGGCATAAGAGGTATCAAAATACTTACTAACCAGGTTCCTGATGGAGTTTTTACTGAACTCTTCACGTGATATGACCGGATAGTAACGATAGGTGTTGCCAAACTGTTCGTGATTTAAAAAGCCCTTATCTTCCAAACCACGTACGATGGTCGAAATTGTGTTATAGTGTAGATTTGAATCGGCAAGTTGCTTGAGGACATCTTTGACAAATATGGGTTCATTCTCCCAAAATATTTCCATGATTTCCTCTTCTCGATTTGTTAGATGTTTCATGTTATAGAATATTATAATCAAATATAACTATATTATTTAGTTGTACAACTATTACGTATAGTTTGTTTACTAATTATTATAGTTGCCTTTAAATAATTAAGGATTAAAGCAAATTATTATAAAGTAGAGCATCCGGGAATCAACCTGCGGAATACTATTTTTCAGAGCGATGTTAGAAATTATATATCAGTGCCAGGAATTATTGTAGTGAGCAAGGCTTGCTCAGTGTAGGATTTCTGCAGAGTCTTGAAGTCAGAGAATTCAATATTTCATAAATTGCTGGCATTGATCCTTCGGAATACCACAAACAAAAGGGGATTTTCAGTAATGGATGAATTTTAGTTTTTCATCCTCTTTTCAAGTTCAAACAATTCGTCGCGAAGGCGTGCGGCTTCCATAAAATCAAGATCACGGGCAGCTTGTTCCATTTTTTTTCGGGTCTGATCCAGCAAGTGTTTCAACTGGTCTTTGTCGAGATAGGCCATGAGCGGATCGGCGGCAATCGTCGGGAATTCCTGCTCAACGTAGTAACGCTTCGTCGATTTTTTTGAATCAGCGACCTTGGTTTGCTCCATGATTTCCTCCCTCGATTTCAGAACGGTCCGTGGGGTTATGCCATTTTCAATATTGTAGTCCAGCTGGATTTTGCGCCGCCTGTTCGTTTCTTCGATTGCCAGCTGCATGGATTCCGTGATCTTATCGGCATACATAATAACCTTGCCGTTCACATTGCGGGCTGCCCGGCCAATGGTCTGCACGAGCGACCGCTGATTACGGAGAAATCCTTCCTTGTCGGCATCGAGTATAGCTACGAGTGATACCTCCGGCAAGTCCAGACCTTCTCGGAGCAGATTTACACCGACCAGCACATCAAAAACCCCAAGCCGCAGTTCTCGCAGAATTTCCACACGATCCAGGGTCTTGACTTCAGAATGGATATAGCGGCATTTTACACCGGCCCGGTCGAGGTACTTGGTCAATTCCTCAGCCATTCGTTTCGTCAGCGTTGTAACGAGAACCCGATCGCCGCTTTGTATCCGTTGGTCAATCTCCTCAAGAAGGTCGTCAATTTGGTTCAGGCTGGGCCGAACATCGATCACCGGATCCAGGAGACCCGTTGGCCGGATAATCTGTTCCACCACCACACCCTCCGATTTTCTGAATTCATAATCGCCGGGTGTAGCGCTGACGAAAATCACCTGGTTTAATATTTCTTCAAATTCATTGAATTTCAGGGGTCGGTTATCCAGCGCACTCGGCAGTCGGAATCCATAATCCACCAGGTTCACTTTTCTGGAGCGATCGCCGCCCCACATAGCCCGGACTTGCGGAATGGTGACATGGCTCTCGTCAATGATTAGCATATAATCATCAGGAAAATAATCCATCAGGCAGAACGGGCGATTGCCGGGATTGCGCCGATCGAAATAACGTGAGTAGTTCTCCACGCCAGGACAGTAACCCAATTCGCGGATCATTTC
>JBGSYX010000267.1:0-6679 GCA_041750735.1 Cyclobacteriaceae bacterium | reverse complement strand
TTCTTATTTGCTCCTTATGATATGCTTTTGCCTGGGCTATGCTCATCTACGCCTCAGCCTTATAGCCATCTCCTCTCGGACCGATACATCCGCTGATCACCATCAGGCAGGCATCATCTTCAAGCTCGTCTCTTATTTGATCAAGTTGGCTTATGGATTTTATATTAATCTCTGCCAATGATTCCTGGTTATATCCCAGCAAGTATCCCCAATCCCTGTTCGCCCTCCAGGTAGGACTTTCAAGGATAAATCCCATCTGGTGCTTCCTGGCTATGGTCACGTAATCATGGATATATTCCCTGATGATGCTTTCCCCATAAGAATCATTCAGTAAATTGAAACTTGCAAAATGCGGCAGATCTATGCCAAGTTGAAAGATCAGGGTAGTTTCAAGTCCTCCGTCTGAAAGGAAATTCATACCATTTAACTGCGGAAGATTATTTCTGTACTTGCTCATAGTGGGTCATGTTTGGTTCAATTTCAATTGCATTCAAAGTATCCTGCTGATCCACCTCCCTGAAAAACAACATGTCTATTACTCTCTCGGATGCGCCATGGTAGAAACCGGTCTCATGTTCAAATTTTCGAGGGTTTTTGAATGTTCCGAAGATGATATCAAAAAGCGGCAGGTCTGAATAATTGTAGGCATGAATTCCTCTCGCATGGTGGATCGTATGGCTTTCCGGCCGTTGAACAATATATCCTAGCCAGACTGGTGTTTTAATGTTAGTATGCTGAAACATGCCCAAAAAGTTGACCATTAAAATAGAGGCTGTGGCAGCTTGTGGTGACAATCCGATGATCAGTGTAAAACATATGCTGCTAAGCACTGTCCAGCCAATCATATCGAATGGACTGAAATAAAAGGCACCGTACGTATCGACGCGCTCTGCACTGTGGTGCATCTGATGAAAGATTTTCCATAGCATACTATTTTTGTGCATGGCGCGATGCCACACATAAACACCAAATTCGTAGAGCAAGACGCCAATCAATGCTCCAATCAGTGTACCGGAGGTGGTGAGATCGAACAATTGGTAGGGTGCCAGATACTTATCCCAGAATAGTGGCAGATACGATGCGAGATAGAAATAAAAAGCAAAGGCAACCAACCCTCTGATTTTCCAATACTTTATCGTCGGCAATTGCCGTCCTGGAGACAGAGCTTCCCAGATCATCAGGCTTGCATACAAGGCGAGTATCATCAGCGATACCGGATCGATTAATAATTCTAATGGCGTTGGCATTTAATTAAAATTTTTAGTGAATAATTGTTTATTGGCATTCACTATGAAAGGCGTAAGTTTTTGACTTACGATGTAAGGGTATTTTTTAATGGTTTTGGAAATTAAATGTGCACCACACGGGTTTTATTCATTCCATTTCGTTTCAGCTTCAGGGGTATAGGCACAAAACAGTCCTGTCCTTATCGAATTGTTGAGGTGATTGCCCAGAGTGTCGTGCGATTCCTTTATTTTCTTTATTGCTGTGCGTATTCGCAAAGTCACGGTTGATCTTATTTTATCAATTTTATCATCCAGCTTCCGGGTTTTTCCTCCAAGACCCAACGAACTTGAAAGATGGTCAACGATTTTATCATACTCTTCCCGTAGGTACCCGGCACGCACACTGTCGTTCATCTCAAAGGCCTCATTGATATCAGCCTTTAGCTGAGAAAGTTTTGTCTTGTAGTTGTTTTTGGCTTTCTGGTCAAATACCTGTTCGTCTCCGCCATACACCACGGGTATATTAATCAGCTCAGAACAATGGATCTCTTTCGCGGGGTGAGAGATGAGCGTATAGATATCCTTAAATCCTTTTAATTCGGGCAGCATAGCTTTTTCACCATTATAGCTCATTTCCCATAGTGTGCCATTCTTTTGAAATATATTCCCAACCAATAATTTACCGTTTAATTTTTCAGACGGTGTATCAAGATCAATATTTTGTCGGGTAGCCATGTGGGTTAGAAAAGCTTCCATATTGGATTTGCCCTTGGAAGGATTGACGTTTTTTGTCCATTTAATTGCTTCGTGGAGAGAGGCAGGATTACCGCGCATTATCTTCCTTTCAAACATCTCCTGGTATATTTGCCAATATTCAGCCATCTTTTCGTATTGTCCGAGGTAATAATATGCCCCGGCTATGTATGCAGCCATATCGACCATCACGTTCTCGAGGGTCGCTTTCAAGCTCTGCTCAAGACATTTTTCGTATTCACCCATCTCAAAATACAGCAGACCTCCATATGAATAATACCAACTGGTATTGATCGGGTTGAGTTTTAGCGCTTTCAGATAAAGTTTTTCAGCTTCCTTCAGGTATTTCAGATGCACAAAACACGAAGCGATCTGAATGAGATTGTCGGTGTCATTGGAGTTGAGGCGCAATGATTTTCGAAGGTAATGCTCAGCCTTTTCCCATTCGCCCTTATAAACACACAGCCTTCCCAATACAGTCATGCTTATATAATTGCCATCATCCAGTTCCACAGCCTTAAGTGCGTAATCATATGCCCCCTTTTGGGAATAATCCCATCTTTCCCACAACTGACAACTCCATTCATTAAAGTACGACAATGACAACCCGGCCCAGGCTCTGGCATAATGGGGGTCGAGATTTAGCGCATGCTGAAAAAGTTGTCGTGCATTATTGTCAGCATCAATACTTCCCTTCTTTAATTCTTCCATTCCCATCAGCCAGTACTCATATGTTTCGAGATTTGCCGGTGGTTTTCTCTTGGAACCTGACAACAGGTTGGCATCGATCTCTCTCTGCAGGGAACTGACAATTTGCTCCGTTACATCATCCTGAATTTCGAACAGATCATCAAGCTGAGCATGGTATCTGTTCGACCAGATTATATTACGGCTATTGGCCAGAATCAGCTGGACATTAATTTTCAGGTCTTTTCCAATTTGCCTGAAACTCCCCTTTACATAGTACTCTGCGTTTAAAGAACTGAGCCCACTTTTATTGTGCACCTTAGTCGATGTATGTTGAGATATCACCTGGATGGAAGAGTATTTTGAAAGGTCTGTGATCAGGTCTTCGACAAAGCCAAGTGCAAAATAATTGAGTTCATTAGTGGTACTGATATTGAGAAAAGGGAGTACAGCAATAGATACAACAGATTGTTGGACGGGATTCATGGTGTTAGTTGGTCTGGTCAAGATGAGCGATCATCTTTATTTGAACTAAAATTTAAGGTCTTTTACGGTTCAACGCAAACAAAAGTTAACAAAATACCTGTGTTAATACTTTCCGTAAGGCAGGGCTTAGACAGGCAGTAATGCTTCGTTTTCAGTAAGTTCAAATCCCTTCCAATCACATAATTACCCCAAAATTCTACGATTCAATTTCAAAATTCCTGACCCTGGTCTCGATTTTTTAAGCTATATTTAGCATACTGGATTAATCGCAACTCCAACATTGTTATAATGCCGGAAAATGGCCAAATGATCCATGAAATGTATATTTTTCACACTAACGCCATTCTGAAATGCTCTATTTTTATGTTACTATCGCCATACTGATCCTTTTTTTTATCGGAATCAGGATTGTTCGCCCCACTCAACGCGGCCTTGTAGAAAGACTCGGTAAATACCATCATTTTGCCAATCCGGGTTTCCATTGGATTATACCAGTAATTGACAGAATGTTTCTTGTCAATGTGACCGAACAAATGATTGATGCCGAACCACAGGAAATCATTACAAATGATAACCTGAATGCAAAGGTTGATGCACAGGTATATTTCAGGGTAAAAGCTGAAGAAGAAAGTGTTAAAGGGTCTATCTACAACGTGAATAACTACAAATACCAAATCGTAAACCTGGCACGAACCACGCTTCGGAATATTATTGGAACGCTTACCCTGAAGTCAGCGAATAGCGAACGGGGTAAGATCAACGCAGAACTTTATGGAACACTGCACACCGAGACGGCAAGCTGGGGAATCGAAATAGTTCGGACAGAATTGAAAGAAATTGATCCGCCAAAGGATGTGCAGGAAACAATGAATAAGGTGGTTAAGGCTGAGAATGAAAAAATTGCCGCCATAGATTCTGCTACTGCAGCCGAAACAGTTGCCGATGGCGTGAAACGCGCAAAAATCAAAGAAGCTGAAGGCTTTAAGCAATCCAAAATCCTGCATGCTGAAGGAGAGGCCGAGGCGATCAGGCTCGTCAACGAGGCGGCAGATAAATATTTTATAGGAAATGCCCAGATGCTGCGCAAACTGGAAGCATTGGAGGCTTCGCTAGGTCAGAATGCTAAAATCGTTATTCCTTCCGGGACCGAACTAATCAATATCGTTGGTGATATGGCGGGAATTCTTCCATTGGATCGCAAAGGCACTCACACAGAAGTACCATCTGGCAACAAGCGGGGAAGTTAGGGTTGAAAATCTCGGAGACTTCTGTTTTAGTGATAACACAATCGTCAATTCACGTATGTTTTACCACTTGTATTTTTTTAGTGGCAGTCCATAATCCTATATCTCCAAATATGGAAAAAATTTAATTTCATGCTGGATAACGCGTCTTTAGAGTAGGAAATCAGTTGTTTCACATTTTTATGAGACGAAAACAATAACAGAATCATGCTCCGCAACTACCTCATGATTGCTTTACGCAATTTTTCCAAGAATAAATTCTATACGGCGCTAAATGTCATTGGCCTGTCGATAGGAATCACGTGCAGTATCCTCATTCTGCTTTGGGTTTTTGACGAATTATCCTTTAATAAATTTATACCAAAGCAAAAGAAGCTTTACCAGGTGTGGAGCAACGCAAATTTTGACAATACCATAAATTCCTGGCTTTCTGTGCCATTGCCAATATACCCGGCATTGAAATCTGCCCATGCCAATATCAGGAATACCGCGGTGGCCAGTTGGCTGGGCCCGCACTTGCTGACGGTAGGTGAAACAAAGATGAACAGGAAGGGACATTATGTGAGTGAGGAGTTCCTGGAAATGTTTGAATTTCCCGTTGTGTATGGTGATCCGGCTAAAGCTCTTGATGAACCGACCTCCATTGTTCTCACCGAATCGACAGCAAAGGCCTTGTTTGGCAACGAAGACCCCATCAACAAAACCGTGCGTGTGGATGATGCCGGCGACCTCCAGGTGGTGGCTATTCTAAAGGATCTACCAAAAAACTGTTCGTTTGAATTTGATTTTCTCATTCCATGGTCCTATCACCGGCAGATAAATCCTTGGGTTATCGATAACGAGGACAACTGGGGTAACTATTCATTCCAGGTATTTGTGGAATTGAACGATCCTTCAACGAAAGAGGAAGTAGATTCACAGATCAGGCTTATGCTACAAGAACATGGAGAGGATGAAATCAAAACAGAATTGTTTCTATATCCTATGGAGCGCTGGCGCTTATATTCCAATTTTGAGAATGGCATAGAAAAAGGAGGTATGTCAGATTTTGTACAGCTATTCAGCCTGATTGCTGTTTTAATACTCATGATTGCATGTATCAACTTCATGAATATGGCTACTGCCCGATCAGTGAAACGCGCTAAGGAGGTTGGCATCCGTAAAACGGTAGGTTCGACCAAAGCAATGTTGGTGATGCAATTTTTAATCGAATCACTTCTGATATCGGCGTTTGCATTCATCCTGGCGATTCTGATTTCGGAGACCTTATTGCCATTTTATAATAACCTCGTTGAAAAACAATTGCGCATTCCATTTGAATCAGCAGGTTTCTGGTTAGCAGCTTTGGCCCTGGTCCTGATCACAGGGTTGTTATCTGGCAGTTATCCCGCATTTTATCTCTCATCCTTTAAACCGATCAAGGTACTGAAAGGGAAGGTGCTGACCGGAAGAAAAGCGAGTTGGCCGCGAAAAATCCTTGTAACAATCCAGTTTATGTTTGCCATCTTTCTGCTTGTGTCCACGTTGCTTATCTACCAGCAGCTACAACTCGTGAAAAACCGGGAGCTGGGCTATAATCAGTCGAATCTCATTTCGATGGAACTCAATGAAGAGCTTAAGAAAAACTATCAGGCTCTTAAAAATGACCTGGTTCAGTCGGGACTGGTGGAGTCAATGACGATATCCAACAGCCCGGTTACCGATATCCATTCCAATAATTTTCTAGGATGGCCTGGCAAACCGGAAGAAGAGAAAGTCCTGTTTACCACAATCACCTGTAAATACGACTATTCCCGTACTATGGGCATCAAGGTGTTGGAAGGAAGAGATTTTTCGGAAGATTTCCCAAGCGATTCCACAGCTATTATCGTTAACAAAGCGGCCTTGGATGTAATGAAGCTCGCCGATCCGATTGGCACAGAACTGGAATTGTGGGGGAGCAAACAGACCCTTATTGGTGTAGTGGATAATGTACTCATGGGATCACCGTTCCAGGAGGTGAAGCCACTTTTCATGATTATGGACAATTGGGGAGGGTACGTCACCATGCGTATTGCCAAAACCAACGATTTATCAGCCCGCCTCATGGATATTGAAGCAAAAATGAAGAAATTCAACCCGGCGTATCCATTTGACTACAGCTTTGCAGACCAGGAATTTCAAAAGAAATTCTCTACCATCGAACTGACCAACAAACTTTCAGGGATATTTGCAGCCTTGTCGATTTTTATCACCGGGCTGGGCTTATTAGGATTGGCGGCTTTCACTGCTGAGCAAAGAACA
>JBGSYX010000266.1:0-4721 GCA_041750735.1 Cyclobacteriaceae bacterium | reverse complement strand
AGTCTTAAGAAACCCAACATATTCTGATTTAATAAATTTATAGCCATTTTGATTCAAGAACGGTTTTACAAAATGCCGCATAGCTTTGTTTACAATCAATCGGTAAATAATTATATTGATTAGAAAGGTTAAGGAAATGGCTAGAAGTAAAAAAACTGTGACAAATGTATTCATCTCTATCATTTTGAAAACCCAGGTTTAAATCCAACACCAACCCCACGCTTGTTTGGGTTTGCAACCCAAACACAATTTACTTACTGAAACCATTCATTCTTCTTCCATTGTTACGATTCTTACCGGCCCAAACAGCCCTGAAAGCATGGGCTCCCAACTGGATGCATCAAATGGCTCGTAGTCGATATTCACAAAGTTGATCTCATGGAATCGACGCCATTCCACGCCCTGTCGGTCCTTGTATCGGATGCGGTTGGCCATAAGGTTGGCGACCTCGATCTTTATGGAGTTTTCACCGCTTTTCAAAAATCCCCCAACCCGTGCCTGAAACGGAATGCTCCAAAGTATTCCAACCTCACGATCGTTGATCCAGACACTGGCGCTTTCGGCCACCTTACCCAAATCGAGCAGGTATTCATCCGCCGGTTCCCCATCGATGGTGAATCTGGTTTCGTAAATTCCGGTGCCTGAGAAATTCACATAATCTTCATGAGCCAGGTTTGTCCAGCCGGTGAGCGTTTTTAATACCGTGTCTTTCGGAAGTGCAGGCCCTCCATCAGCAAAGGAGATTTTCCAAGGCCCTGCCAACTCCAGAGTTCGCCGCGTATTTTCGACGCTTTTCCATGTCGCCATGCCGGCAGTCTCTTTGTCTGTACATCTCAAAATGACCGACTGACCAGACTCGAGCTGAATGCGGTACTGGCCATTAGCTTCTGCCTCCAATAGGCCAATTTGGCCATTGTCGGGATTCATGAGAATAACTGACTTTTTATCGGCCTTTAGTGCAACAGGTTGATCAATGGCATTTGCTGAATGGTTGACCAGGAAGTAGTAAATGTCACCATCAGCGGATCTCCTGACAAATTTCAATCCCGTAGCAGCCAGCGGTTCGCCATGGATATTTTGCGCTTTTAATGCCTTCGCTATGTCGGAAGACAGGAGTATTTTTCCAGTTCCCACATTAACAACCTGAAGGCCATTCACATTTTCAAACTGTAGATTATTTAAAATGTCATGGAACGCCGTTCGCCTATTATCAAGGTCGTGGTATCCGGGCACGTCATTGGGTAGTGATTGAAAAATAATGGTAGCTCCATTTTTGGCAAGGTCAGTTATTTCCTGCAATGTTTCCAAAGGCAGCTTGTCACAGGAAGGGATAACAAGCGTTTTATAATTTCCGCCACCGGCATTCAGGAGTCCGTCTTTAGTGGACATAGCCTTCAACATATTGTCGGTTGCAAAATCTGTCAAAAACCCATCACTCATCAGTCTTGTTGACTCTTTGTAGAAAGCCGTTGGATGCAGCCATTCATCGATGTTGTGAATACTGATCTGCATGTCGGGCCTGCCTGAAGTATGCCAAATATCATAAACGGGCCAATACAACAGAAGGTCATTATCAGCAACACCCGACTGCAACACGCTCTGGGTTCTGGCGATATATTGATTCAGTCCTTTTAGGTGAGGCCAGAAACTGTTATTGGGAACGAATTCAACAGAAGCGTAAAAAAGCCATCCCGGCCATCCGGCTGTCTCTGGCGAATAGGTGGTGCCATGGAAAAAGACGTGATTGACACCGGAGAGAAAGACCTGGTCGAGTTCCGGCTTGCATTGCGAAAGCGCTACTTTGAAATGCTCGCCGAGCCAGGTGAAGGTTTCAGATGAGGCCAAAGGTTTTCCATAAACATTGGCTGCTGAAGTGGCAAATTTCAACATCACGGGATCCGGATCCACGGGACGGATATCGGCTGAATCGCGTCGGAGACCGGGAATCGGGAAATAGCTGGAGCCAAACGTCTCGCATTCGGGAATGTCTGCAACGGCATAGAGATCGATGATATTGGCGGGCGAACCATGGGCCTGGTTCCTTGTCTTTGAGGAATGATTACTTGACCATGCTGTCCATGGCTTTGTGAATTCATCGAGCAGAAGTTCACCGAACGTTTCGCGGTAGTCGGATTGGATGCGTTTTGCCATATCGGAAGTATCGGAGGCATTCATACTTGGCAGATGATCACGCAGGTCGTAGCCACGCCGTTTTTCAAATTCTTCTAGTATATTCTTCGTGCCGGTCGATCCATAGACTTCGTAGCTGTCATTGAAAAAGGCCCTGGGTTTTTTATGGATTTTCGCGAATGCGGAATCGAAACGGGCCAAATAAACGTCGAGCGCCTCTTTGGAAAAATGGTCAAGCGTCCAGCCGGTGCCACCAGGTGCAGCACGTTTTACAGTTTGCCGTGTCTTTCCGTTAAATGCAGCTACGATTTCACAATCTTCTTGTGGTATCCATTTGAGGCTTCCATCTTCCGAAACATTACCGGACAGATCGGATATCCTGCCCGAGCGAAAATATGCAACAACCGCCAGTAGGTAAACATCTTCCGGAACCTGCCTTGGCTCTTTTATCAAGATTTTTTCTGAAAGCGGTTCGCCCTTTTTCACTTCATAATGTTGAAGAATCAACCTTGAGGAAGCAAATTCCGGACTAATCTGTGGCCCTCCAAATGGCCAGCCGGTACCCAGGTTCATATCGACGCCCATGCCAAGCGAATCGGCTTTGACTATGGTATACTCCAGCATTTCCATCCACCCATCTGACAGGAAATCGATGTACTGATCTTCATAACCCTTTGCCCCGTAGATCGGCGTAATCTCCACGCCACCAAATCCAGCATCTGCCAACAGGATTAGCTGTCTTTCAATCTCTGGTTTTGAAACGGCATTGCCCATCCACCACCAGCGTGTCCATGGTTTGGTCTGCGATGTGATTTCTGGCCAGACGGTTTCAGTGGTGAGTTTCTGCTGCTTAGAACATGATGTGAAGCTCAGGAAAGCAGCCACGAAAAGACATATTTTGAAAGGCAGGAAAAATTGTTGAATACTTCGCATATTGATGGTTATAAGCGTTCTGGGAAAAAATCAATTTTAGTTTCTCACTCTCCTGCTATTTCTACTATTCGTTTCTCCAACTCCATGGAAATTCTGAAATTGGTTGATTTAATTTTTTGGAGAAGAGGCTTAACAGCTTTGATATGACCACTTAACTTGGCATCTAACAACACTCCTATTGTCCCTGTGATCGCCAAGCCCAATTTTTCTGCAAACTTGCGCCCTTTAAGATCATCGATGATAAGTAAACAATCCTTCTGTTCTAATGCCAAAGCCAGAGCGCTTGCTTCCCCTGCATCAAGTGATGCTTCAAGAATAATCTGATAGGTCTTATTTTGTGGATCAGCAACCGTAATCCATTCCGGGAGTTTTTTCTTGTACTCTGTTGCTATCGTACTGGTGATGGTAATCTCTCCAAAAAGCTTGTGTAATAAATCCAACACATTTATTTTATCCAACAGAATCAGGCAACTTGTATCAGATATTATAACTCGTCGCTGTGTTGACATCGTTGTCAAGATCAGAAGCCGGATAATTGAATACCGAAACGCCATAATCACTCAGCATTTCCATGAAGGTCTGCTTTGAAAGGCCTACCAACTCAGCGGCTTGCCCGAGCGAAAGTTTTCCTTTTTCATACAATCGTGAAGCGATAGCCATTAAGGCATCCTTATCGTCGAAATCGACTGTATCAGGAATATTAAGTACTAATGTTTTCATATCGGAATTTACGACTTTTTTATGCTAACGTAAAAATTAGTTCCATTGAACAATCGAAGCGCTTCTTTATTCCATATAAAAAACCTCTTGAAGCGGTTTCGTCACAGGTGAATGATCCGGGTTGGCCTCCATGATGTCAGCCATATACTTCCACCATTTCTGTACTATTGGAGTACTACCCAAATCCTGTGATGACGCATCGCCTGACTGCTTCTGAACTGCGAAAAGGGTATTTGTCTCAGCATCCAGAAATATGGAATAATCATAAATTCCGGCTGTGCGGAGTAAATCTGCCAACTCAGGCCAGATGGCATCATGGCGCTTTTTATACTCCCCGGCAAACCCGGGTTTCAACTTCATCTTAAAGGCAATTCTATTCATGTTTTTGGGTTCAGCGGTTCAATGGGAAATGCTAAATGAGTTATAAGTTATGAATTATGAATTATGAGATAAAGTACCAGCCAGATTCTGGGTACTTTGTACTTATTCCACAGTTCTCTGCAATCAATCTCCCATCAATCTCCCTCCTTGGAGACAAGCCTTCTTACCACCAAACTTGATCAATCGTTTCATTTGGATTCCATCCTTTATCAAAATATTTTTCATTTGCGATGAATTCACCTGCACCTGTATCTAAATCACCAGAATTTGGCACCCGCCATTCACCAAAATTACAGCCCTTTGATTTACTGGTTTTATAGCTCGTCCATTTACCTAAAAATTGATTATTAATATATGAATCTGAGAATCCTTTGATTGCGTCGTAATTCAAATTATTGTTCACATCAATAAAAAATGCGGTGGTTAAAAGTCCACTAAATTTACCAACATGATTCTGTTTTGGATTTTCATAAAAATTGTATTTGCAAACAATCACACCCTGTCTTTTCACTGAATCGATATTTACGAGATAGTCCTCACCGGGGTGGCGATCAAAC
>JBGSYX010000265.1:0-17201 GCA_041750735.1 Cyclobacteriaceae bacterium | reverse complement strand
CGTATTTCAATGAAAATCTGAGGGGTTTCAATTCTTCCAGGGTTGTGTTCAATTTTCCTTTCAACTCCTCCACACCAGAACTCGACAAGTATGCATTGACGTTGGTTAGGGCGGTAAGAACCAGTGGAAATGGCGCCATCAATCCGTTCCCTACAAAGGAAACTACACGCGTGCTCGGGTGTGCCTCCCATGGTCCGGACCTCAGTGACGCATGGGTAGAAGAGAAAGTCAATACATTTTTAGCCGGTCCCGGAGGCTGGATGATTTTAAATCTCCACGGATTGGACGAAGAAGGCTGGGGGCCCTTAAGTACTAATTATTTTACAACGCTGCTTAATCGACTGGTTGCTATAAAGCACCTTGATATTTTGCCAACCGGTATGGCTCTTCAGAAATATGGATAATCATATTGATAAAAAACCCATGGAGAGTGATCGATACGAACTAGCGCGGCTCAGGTACAAATACAGGGAACTCATCCTGAAGAAAAAGATAAAACTTCCCATTGAGAAAGCCACCAAACTCATCGGGCCCGATTGTGCCTTTCACTTATATTCGGAATTTTCGGGAAAGGAAGACAAAAAAACAGACGCATCTCCCACTTGAATTATACTCCATCTTATCCATTTTTTACTCATGAAACACTTTACCTTTTTCGCAGCCCTTCTGGCAATTCCTCTGATAAATATTGCCCAAAATCCCATAGTTCCCGCAGGAATGTACATTGCCGACCCTTCAGCCCACGTCTGGAAAGACGGCAAATTGTATGTCTATGGCTCATTGGATGAAAGTACGGAATACTACTGTTCCTGGCGGCATCATGTCATGTCAACCACGGATATGGTGCACTGGGAAATTGAGGAAAATGTATTTGCCTCAAAAGGAGAAAATGACCAGGTGCCCTACAATGATGCGCTGCTCTTTGCCCCGGACGTGATGTATAAGGATGGGACCTATTACATGTATTACTGCCAACCAAATAAGGATGCCGAAGGAGTAGCTACCTCCAAAAGCCCCCTGGGTCCGTTTACTGATGGGAAAAAGATGAATGTGGCAGGTATCGAGGAGATTGACCCCTGCGTGTTTATGGACGACGACGGGCAGGCATACTATATCTGGGGCCAGTTCGAAGCGAAAATCGCCAAACTGAAACCCTACATGACGGAGATAGACACAACGACGCTAGTCACCAATCTGGTCAATGAAAAAGAGCATTTTTTCCATGAGGGCGGCTATATGGTGAAACGCAACGGCATATATTATTTCATCTACGCTCATAGCGGTCGCGCCAATATGCCCACATCGATTGGTTATTCCATGAGTAACTCGCCCATGGGCCCATTCAAGTATGGCGGTGTCATTGTTGACAACGACCACTGCGACCCGGGCAACTGGAATAATCACGGATCTATCGTGGAATTCAAAGGTCAGTGGTATGTCTTTTATCATCGCGCCACGCACAACAGCAACATGATGCGGAAAGCCTGCGTTGAGCCGATATTTTTTAATGACGATGGCACAATCGATGAAGTGGAAATGACAACGCAGGGAGCCGTTGGCCCATTGAATCCCTATCAAAGACTAGACGCAGAAAGAGCGTGTTTGCTCCACGGCAACGTTCGTGTAGAGGCGTTTTCGAAAACTGAAGAGCAACTGACTAAGATCAAGAATGGCGACAAGGCGGCTTACAAATACATTGCTTTCGACGGCAAAAACTCCACCTTCAAAGCCAGAATCAAGGCCGGTAAAAATGGCGGCGTCATCAATGTGCATATCGACCAGCCATGGGGCAAAAAGCTAGGAACACTCACTATTCCCGCGGCCTTAGGCAATCAGGAATGGGAGGAACTCAGTTGTCCTGTTGAAAGCGCAGATGGTAGGCAAACACTGTGGCTCGTCTTCTTTGGTGGTGAGGATATGTTTGATGTGGATTGGGTGAAGTTTGAGTGAAAGATTTTACGTACCAGGTATTAAGTATCAAGTACAAAGAAATTGTTTATATAGGTTACTGACAGGATTTACAATAGGCGGCATGTGCGCAGACGGGGGATTGTCCCTTATATGTGGAATATGACTTTATGGCATTGACTTGAGGCGAATAGTATTTATCTTTAAATATAGATTTTCGTGGATGAAGTATATTTATATCTGTTTATTGCTTTTTATTGTCAGGGGAGTAAATGCTCAGGAAGAATTAAAGATCGGTCTTTTTTATTACCCAGTTCCATTTTTCAATTCTTACACAAAGACCTTTTATTTTCCTAAAAATTATTTCAATGATGACACTAAGGGTGTTAAACTCATTTCTATTAGAACCGCCAATCCGTATATTCAAAAAACCTATTTGATTTCAACTAAAGGCGAAACGATTTGGTCTAGCTTTATGTCGAGCGTATATTTTAAGCAAAACGATAATTCGGAAATGATTAAAGGATTTAATTATTCGAATCCCTATCCTTATAACCACAACAGTTCTTCGACATTTCAGTCGGATGCATTTAATAGTTTTGTTAATACTTTTATGTCGCAATATAAACTTTCAATCAAGTTTTCGAAGAAGTAGTTTTTCCTGCCAGCTTTTTAATATCCCCTGCTATTTGTCGGTTTTTCCCTCGATAATCAGATTTATACCACTCAACCTCAGTCCTTCCATCGGAATCCGTTGTAGTTCGGGCAGGGGAGAATCTTATCTTTCCCATACTGCGGCTTGATGCAATCGGTTGGAAACCTCCTTTAAGCCCTATGTGCTTTCGTATTTTTCAAGATGGTTTTCAAATTCCGCAGGAGTCAGGATTTGTGCTGTTTTGAATGGGTTATGCTCCAATAAGTCTATGTCGCCCGTTACCAAATAATCGGCATTCGAAAAGTCTATCAAATCTAAGAGGAAATTATCTTTCGGGTCTCGGCTAATAAAATGGATTGGTTTAATTTCGAATTTTTCGGCAATGGTTTCCAAAAGCTCAATTAACTCTTTTACGCTTTCTTGTGGGAAGTATTTTTTGAGTTTTTTACGGTTTGTTACCGATTGAATTTCTGCTAATAATTGTTCATTGGTAATAATGGTTATACTTCCATCGGAAATGTATCGCTTGATTTTTGACAGACGCTTGCCAATTAAGAAACTAATCCAAACATTGGTATCAAAAATGACCTTAACGCTTTTGTTTGTCATAAAACTCCTGCCTTACGCTTTCTACTTCATCGGTAATAGTTTTCAGGTCAAGGTCTTTTGTCTTGAATGTTTTTAATAGGCTGGATAGTTTACTATCAATGGCTTCCTTCTCTAACTCCTTAGTCAGTTTGATTTTTTGCTGTTTAGGAAGTTGCCTTACAATCGACAAAATTTGGTCAAAAGTTAAATCTATTTGCAATGCTGCTTTCATCTCACACAATCTTTAGCGCTTCTTCAAATTTACAAAAAAAATTCATCTGACGGTTAGTTACTTTGTTCCAGATTGGTCGGTGATCCCTTATTGCTCGCGTTGGTGCATAGAACATTGTTTGCTTTGAAAGTAAGGATTATTTTATCGATGAAATCATTCACAGCAAAGATGCTAAGGCGCTATTTTTCTTTGCGACTCATTTGTATATACAAGCCTCTAACGCAGGTTTTTCTGTCAACAAACATTTAAAAAACCAGCAATCTCAGTCCTTCCATCGGAATCCGTTGTAGTTCGGGCAGGGGAGAATCTTATCCTTCCGCTTCACTTTTTCAGGATGCAACTCGGGCAGCAGTAGGGTAATCGAAATTTCGTGCGAACCTCCCGATTGCGGACCGATATCGGATATGGTAAAATCATAACTGTACCCCACTTCAATATAATGCAGGTTCAGACCAAGAATAAAAACCATCGCATCCTGGCTGGATTTTTCATTGTAATTCTTCGACATCGGCATTCCCCGGTACCACAATCCGACCATCACCGGGTCGAAAAGGATATTTGTGCCGATATCCAATTGCCGGAATTCGCCCTGCTTTTTATAAATGAATGATGGCGCGATGGTAGTAAGTTTCGATTTAGACAACGTTGCGTGCCTTATTGGTAATCGGAAACCCGCATGCATAGACAGTCGCATTGGCAATATGGCGTCTTCGCCAAGCAATGAATAGTTCGGCTGGTTGAGGTGATATCCGGAAAATCCGGCCCAGAACG
Organism: Cyclobacteriaceae bacterium; assembly: GCA_041750735.1. Taxonomy (GTDB): domain Bacteria; phylum Bacteroidota; class Bacteroidia; order Cytophagales; family Cyclobacteriaceae; genus JAAUQL01. The sequence continues at coordinate 13,047 of JBGSYX010000265.1, read as the reverse complement.
TTTTATTGTAGAACACAGCCCCCGATGAAAAATCGAAATAACTCTGATTTCCCAGGTGACCAATGGCATCGTCGGTAGTAGGCCCGTTGTGAATGATCATATCGCCAAAAACCAGTTTGTCAAAATCAATGGAACGCGAGGCATAACCGAACGTCACTGCCGGAGAAAAGACCCAGCCTTCCGCAATCCGGATTTTTGATGCATAGGTACCACTGATCGATGTATTCCGGAGGTCGGCACTTCCAGCTTTGTCGGTCATGGCCAGCACGCCAAACGCGCTGCTCCAGTCTTCTACAAGTACATCCATAGAAGCGGCGTAGGTGGTGAAAGCATTAGGCAATTTTGTCCATTGCATGCGGCTGTTGAAATTGATTCGCGGCTCGATGGTAGAGCCGGCCAGGCCGGGATTAAGATACAACGGCGAAGCCCAGTACTGAGTAAACATAGGATCCTGAGCGTTGGAAGTCAACGCCAGAAATGCCAGGGTCACTATGGTTAATATGTTAGTAATCTTTTTCATAGCCATTATCTTATCAGTGTAATATCACCAAACTTCATCACCTCGCGGCCGTCAATAAACTTGAAGTCGATCTTATAGATGTAAACATCCGGCGGGCATATCCGGCCTTTGTAGTAACCATCCCAACCTTTGGAATTGTCAACTGTATCAAAAAGCAATTCGCCCCAGCGATTATAGATTTGCATGTGGAATGCGATGACTCCCTCCGTTACCGGAAAGAACACATCATTGCGGCCGTCATTGAACCGGTTGCCATCAGAGGGGCCATCCAGGCTCGGTGTAAAGGCATTCGGAATACGGATTTCATTTCCTTCGATCACTTCTACAATACTTTCATAGATCGCAGTGTCAGCGCAGCCTTTTTCGGTTTGGACAATTAAGCTGATATCGTACTTGCCTATTTCAGTGTAGCTATGCGAGGGTTCATATTCTGTTGATGTGCCTCCGTCGCCAAAATCCCAGAAATAACTATCCGCGTCATAAGAAAGGTTTGTAGTAAAAATAGGGTCATCAGGCAACTTCACTGTCTCCGGTCTAACTGAAAAATCAGCATGGGGTACCGGGAATACCTCGATAAGGAATCTTTTAACTGCTGCATCGGTGATTCCCGATTCATTTGTAGCTTCCAGTTTTACGCTGTAAATACCTGGTTCATAATATACATGTGTCGGATGCTCCGCCTTTGATACACCCTCGCCGTCGCCAAAATACCATCGATACATAGACGGATCGCCATATTTGGTGAGGTTGGTGAAATGAACTGTCAGTGGTGCACAACCTTGCGGCGGATTAGCACTGAAGTCAGCGATGGGTGCCGTCGGCTGAATATAAACATGGACGGTATCTGTGCTTTCGCAGAAATCCTGTTCCAAAAGCAGACTAATGCTGTAATTTCCCGGTTTGGCATACTGATGCGGCTGCGGGTATTCGTCATTTGTAGTTGTACCGTCTCCATAATTCCATGTATGAATAGCCCCTGACCGCGTGCTGGTATTTGTAATTGTCACGATGGAATTGGGGAATTCCTGGATTTCCGGATCAGCCTTAAATTTTGCATTCAGCTGTGGTTGAGGTGTCACTATAAGCGATTGGTTCATTGGCGCACTCTCACAAAATGCATAGTTGGAAGTCACCAGGTTGATGGATACTATCATATTATCAGAAGCAGGCCCCGGCCGCAGGATAGTATATCGGAATCGGTCCTCCACGGTATCCGGTGAAAAAATAAAACCGCCGCGATTTATCGTCCAGTCATATTCCAGAAGACCTTTTTGCTCAGCTTCCACATCAATTACCAACGCATCGCAATCAAAGCTGACCGTATCAATAGTAAATGCTGATGCGGGTAATGGATTCACATTAATAGTCAATGTAGAATCGCCGACACAAATATCTGTGATCGAGGCCTTCAGGTTCACTGTATAGGTTTTGATCCCTTTCCCAGTAGCGTTGAACGTATGGATAAGTTGATTGATGGTGTTGGTTTGCTGGCTGATGATGCCATTGGCATCACTGATGGTCCACGTATAATCTGTCGGGTTGAGCGATTTGGTAAATTGATCGACCCGGAATGTGACATCGACTGGTGTGCAGTTTTTTGCAAGCGGTTCATAATTGATGTATGAAAAACCAGGCTTGACCGATGGAAGAACCTTGACAGAATCAGGAGCGCTCACGGTAACACAACCATCTGTTGATGTGGTCTTGAGCGCTACTTTGAAATGCCTGGCATTGACAGACCAGTTTTCGAATGTAGCCGTAGTAATTGGGTTAAAGCCTGAGTTTGCGGGGTCGGATTTCAGTGTATCAATATAGCCACTACCGTAATCGATACACCAGGTATAAAGACTCACGGGCACCGGTTGGGTTGCAACAGCCGTATTTTCCAGGGTGACTGATAATGGACTGCATCCCTCCAGAGGGTTTTTAGTATATGAAGCTATGGGATTTTGATATACCTGAACAGGTTTTGTAAAAATGGCCTGGCATCCGTTCTGGTCATTCGTAGCCCTGAGTGCGACCTGGTAAGTGCCATGGGTAAGTTGCTGTGTCAGTGTATCTGGCCTCACTAAATCAAATGTTGTATCAGCATTGAACGCAACCATGTCATAGTTGAAGTCCCATTCCCATTTCACCACTTTACTATCCTTGATCTTCTGTAGTACTGTCTGGTCGATTAGCAACGTCGTCAGTCCCTCACACACAGGTGCGGCAAGGAAGTCTGGTTCGGGATTGTTGTAAATGACAATATTCACTTCGTCGCGCGTATCGCATTTGGTGATTATATCGCGATTGATGAGAACTACTCTGTAAACTCCAGGATTTGTATAGGGCTGATTATACGGCACTGGTGCTGCTGTACTAAAACCCGATGCGGGTTCAGTTCGGATAAGCACATTCTTCTCATCATAAAATTCCCATTTCCATTCGGTATTAAGTGTCGAACCGATAGAAACATCGCTGAAAGTGACCGCGAAGATATCTGACGAGCCCGGGGTCTTGCAAAATTTCGTTTGTGAAGCGCTTATCTGCGCAATAGCTGTAGGAGTGATGTTCACTAATTTTTCCACGATGGAGTTACAGCCACCTACCGCGTTATCATCGACGACTGTGAGCCGGACGAGTTTCTTTCCACCGGTATTAAATGTGTACAGAGGATGTCGGTTTGTACGTGTTTCCAGCAAACCATCAGCTACGGTGGGTCCATCATAGAATTCCCAGGTGTAGGAAAGGGAAGAACCACCAGGCGCGGTGGACTGGTTTTCGAAATAAATCAAATCTCCTATACAGAAATCCCAAAGCAGAGGACCTGTATTACTATCCTTTCTTGTCCGATAATCTGGTGTTGGGGCGGCCACGACAACGATACGTGATTGCGATGTGCGCGGCGGATTATCACCACCCGGTGTAACAGGGTTCAATGCACCGTTTGTCAGGTTTTCATCATAGCTGTTACAGGTATTCCAGTTATTGAGTGTTACGTAGAAATCCTTTCCAATATCGCTGACAGCTGTTACAGGCACCTGTACATTAAGACTGACCTGATCAATTGCCGTGACGGGATATGTCGGTAAAGTTCCAAGAAGCGGATTATAATATGGAAAAGCGCCAGGGAGAATTCCATTTACCCTTACTCCTGGAATTGGATTGGCGCTAGCCGGGTTACCATAAATCCACTGAAGCCAGCGGGGATCGCCGTTCTGGCGCATATCTGCCCTTGGAAAGCAGTTCCAGTCACTGTTATCATTAAATGAAATGCTTGATGCAAATCCTGCACAAACCCTATAGGTAACCGGATCAGATTGTACGATGTCATCTGTCCAGACGATTACGTTAATTGGTTCAAGAACTACACTTCCCAGAGGGTTACATGGATTTTCGACAGAAATAATCACCTGGTAACCGCAACTAATCGGTGCATTGGTGTAGAGGTGACTAATGATTGGCCCGTTTGGATAGGCATTGACCTGAGTATAATTCTGCACAGCACTGCCATCGCCCCAATCCACATGGTATACGGTTCCAGGTGTAGAATTCAGAAAAAGCGTTTGTAGTTCGATATTAAAAGGGGCACATCCACGGCTACTGGTAAGAAAATTAAAACCCGGCTCCATGATGTCCGAACTGGTACATTGTGCCCGAGTTTCCGTGAGGGAAAGTCCTGCAAATGCAAGTACGATTGAAAACAGAGTAATGCGTTTCATGATAAACCTACCTTTTAGTCATACGACCGACTGGTCGTCAAAAAAAATCCAATGAATTTACTCTATAATACCCCGGGCACGTAAAAGGTATCTGGTCAGGAAAGTGTGTATGAAGTACAATCGAAATGCTATATTTTCAATTGCCGGGCTAATTATTCAATGCCTACCTCACTATGGATATGTAAAGTTTTTTATGAAAGGGAACGATTTTTTTACCGGATATCATTTTTACGGCACAAATGGCCTTCATTATGTGAAAATGCCCACAAGCTATTGTACTATTGCTGGAATTTTGATAAAAAATGAAAAATTTGATAGCAGCAGCAATTGTCTAAATTTCAGCGAAAAAGTCACATTGCGTACGTAAACATCCAAATATGACGCTAATCTTATTTCCATGGAAATACATCATAAGTCCATGAAAACCGTCGGATGATCTGGTTGTATTGTAGGGCGAATCACAAAGGGAAAATTTCGGGGCAAATGATGGTGATCGGTAAAAAAAAGATACAAATTGGTTTAAACTCCAATGAACCCCGATAGTTGTTTGTTGTGGTGCTTTTCATGTAGAAATACGTCCAGGATGTATAGTAATATCGGGATCATAAGCGCCATTCCTCCAAAGAAAATATAGTTTGTGGCCAGGCTGAATGTGAGCGTAAGCCCCGAAAAATACCCGCTAAGAAACTGCCCCGAAAAAAAGACAGATACGATTAGAAATCCAACAGCCAGTAGCAGGTAGCGCTTGCCAAGCTGGAGCGCTGTTCCATTTTTATGTTGTGGGGAGGCTGCTGGAAGTTGAATGATTTTCTCCATGAGCTTTTCGTCAAAATCTGGCGATGGTGGCTGCTGCTGACTTTTCTTAAGTAGCGCGGCGAATCGGTTTTCATCAAAATGCTGTTCAGTACTCATAATATATTTCGGATTTCTTCTTTCAGTTCGTATTTCAATGCGGTGTACATACGCTTCCGCGCTCGATGCAGGATGCTCTTAATATTAGTTTCCGTGAATCCGGTGATCTCCTGAATCTCCCTGAGGTTGTTTTCATGGAGGTAAAACAATCGCAAAACGAGACTGTCATTTGGACTAAGACGGTCGAGGGCCAGGTTGATAAAATAGCGCTGTTCCTCTTCTCCAAGAGTATCGATCGATTCATTCAGGTCACTGATTTCAGTCTCTTGGATTTCCTCGATATCCATGCAATAATCCATTGTTTTGCGCTTGACCCGTTTCAGGGCTTCGTTCATTACAATTTTATATAACCAAGTTGAAAATTTAGCACGCCCTTCAAATTGATGGAGGGATTTATAGGCATTCACAAATGCATCCTGGGTAACTTCTTCTGCTACAACGCTGTTTTTCACCACACTTATAGCAAGTGAATACGCCAAATTCCGGTACTTGTCAACGAAGTACCGGAAGGCCTGCGAATCCCCCTGAAGAACTTTCCTGATATATTCTGAATCCATCCGTTCGATTAATCCGGCTGCTTGTTATTATACCGGTGGAACAGGATAAGACTGGCTCCACCACATAGCAGCGTCATGGAAAAATACGAAATTACAGCGTTTGCATTAGTGAATTCCTCCAGCAAATTTCCAAGGAGCAAACCTACGGCAATACCAACCAGAAACATGCCCACTTTCAAGGCGGTATTTCTATGATCTTTCTTGCTGTAAATAATTGAAAGGTCGACGCCTTTTTCAATCAGCGCCATTTTCTCTTTGCTTCGTGCGTCCGTGATGTACCTGATAGCCAGCACCAGTGCAACGAAGAAGGCGAGTGTAGTGATAATCCCTGTCACCATACCCATAATTGGAATAATTTCCATATTGTATCATTTTAAGTTTAAGAATTTGTCGCTTTGATATGTGAATGGTTGAATAGGTTGCATGCGAATTCAAAAAAATTCACAAAGTGTTGGTTTTTCAAATGGCTGAATAGTCAGGTACAATAAAAAGCGGGTATTAAGATTTGTTGATTGCACAGATTGTCTATTTTCGCAAAAAAAATAATAATGAAGAGAGCACTATTCATACTGTTGGCCATCCCTACATTTTGTTTTGGCCAGTACACTCATATTGTCGATTCCGGAAAAGCGGTGTATCAGAATACCCAATTCTATGAAGTGAAGGATTATACGGCGAAAAAATCCAAGGCTACAAAACCTAAAAATGTCGTGATTCTCATTGGCGACGGTATGGGCACCTCCCAAGTCTATGCCGGACTTATTGCGAATAAAGGCTCTTTATTTCTGCGAACCATGCCTGTGAGTGGATTCAGTAAAACCAACTCTGCGGACGATCTTATCACAGATTCAGCAGCAGGAGCCACCGCCATTTCCACAGGTTCAAAAACCAATAATGGCGCCATCGGCGTCGATGCTAAGGATATTCCCAAGAAGACCTTATTTGAGTTAGCTGAAGAAAAAAAGCTTAGTACAGGATTAGTCGTTACTTGTGCTGTAACACACGCTACGCCGGCATCGTTCGTGGCCCATCAGACTGGCAGGGATATGACTCAGGCCATCGCAGCCGACTTGATGAATAGTAATATTGATGTGTTCATTGGTGGTGGAAGGGATGATTTTGAAAAAAGAAAAGACGGAAGAAACCTCCTTTCCGAGCTGAAATCTAACGGGTACGATGTCATCACCCGCATGGACTCTCTGCCTTTTACCAATGGAAATAAAATCGCTGCCCTGGTACATGAAAACCAACCACCGCCTTTTGCACTTGGCCGCGGGGAAATGCTGACGCCTGGTACCGCATTTGCGCTCAGCAAGCTTAAGCAAAATGAACATGGCTTTATGCTACTTGTGGAAGGCTCTCAGATTGACTGGGGTGGTCATGATAATCACACAGGCTACATCGTAACAGAAATGCTGGACTTTGACCGCACTATCGGCGAAGTGCTGAAATTTGCCTCAAAAGATGGTGAAACCCTTGTGGTAGTGACTGCTGATCATGAAACTGGAGGATTTTCAATCAATGGCGGCAGCCTGGAAACAGGACTCGTTGAGGGAAAATTTACGACCGGTAACCATACAGGTGTCATGGTCCCAATTTTTGCCTATGGCCCGGGCGCAGAACAGTTTTCCGGAATCATGGAGAATACAGATATTTTCGTGAAGATTAAAAAACTGATGGGATTGTAGAGAATACCACTACCCTACAGCAACATAAGAGAGCGGCTTATTGAAAAGCACAGAATTGGCTAATTCTATAAGTAATTTCGGGGCGGCGGTATCAATACCATCGAATAGCTGCGAGTAGTAATCATCCGGCAAATCATAAAACCTGATATTCTTCAATTTATCAGCCACTGCCGACGGGGAGGTCAATGAATTCAGGATCGATCCTTTGAGATGATTTCTCGCTTCATCGAGTTCATGCGCTGGAATTAATTCACTTTTTAGCTTGTTTGCCTCCAGTTGAATCTCTCTGAGTGTATCTTCTCTTGTCTCTTTTTTTACTTCCGTGCCAATGACAAAATAACTGTCGTTTTTCAAATGTGTCATATGGGAGTGAATTCCATAGGTATATCCTTTGTCTTCGCGGATATTTTGCATGAGCCTTGACCCAAAGTACCCTCCGAATACTTCGTTGAGCAGCAATACCGCTGGATAATCGGGATGAGTTCGGTTGATGCACCTTTTTCCCATGTAAAGCGCCGATTGCAAACTCTCAGATTTTTCGAGATAGTGGTCAAAATATCCTACTTCAGGAGCAAGTTGCGGATGAAATTCGTGCACTGGTTTCATCCGGTTTTTCATTATGCTTTCGAGTAGGACAGGCACGTATTCGTCAAATTTTCCGGTAAGGAATACATCGAATTTCCCATGGATGTAGTTTTGGTAATACTCTTCCAGAGCACTCTGATTAGTGGCCTCAATGGTTTCTTTCGTTGGCGTATGGCCGTATGGGTGGTTAGTGTATAATAATGACCGGAATTCCTTGGAGGCGAGATAACCGTTTTTTTGAAGATTTACCTGTAATTGATTCATCTGGATTTGCTTCATCAATTCAAGTTCTTTTACCTGGAAGGTCGGTTCAAATAGAATTTCTTCAATTACACTCATCACTTTTTCGATGTGCCGCACGGGCAGATGTAGGGCCAGCTTGGTATAATCGAACCCAGGATGTATTTCTATAAATGCTCCGTAAAAATCGAGTTTTGCGGCTAGCTCGGCGGATGAATATAACTTCGTGCCCTCAGATAACATTTTTGCAGTGAAAAAAGCCTGTCCGATGCGGGTTTCGAACCAGGTCCCTGCGCGGAAAATGAACTCAACTGATACGACCGGATGATCACCGATATTGAGAAGAACTAATTGTGAACCATTGACAAACTGCACGACTTCCGGCTGTGGAAGGCGAAATTTGTTAGGTGGAAAAAACTTGGGTGCAATGGTGCGGTCAGGCATCATTTAGAGTCTTCATCCAGAATGGATTCTTTGCCTTGTTTATCTGCAAAGTTGAAGTGGATGCTGAATCGCAGCGTTTCCTTGAGCGGGTGTTCCTGCTGAGTGGGTATCAGGTACGCAAAATCGATTCCGAATGTATTATACCTCAGGCCAACTCCGGTTGTGAAGTATTTCCTGTTGCCTTTGTTGTAGTGTTCCCAGAAATAACCACCGCGCACCGAGAAAAGATCCTTGTACCAATACTCAATTCCCGAGGAGATCATGATTTCCTGGAATTCTTCCCTGGCGCCATCAGGTGCATCAGTAAAGGAACCAAACATACCACTTAACAATGGCCTGTCGGGGTCTTTGCCGCGGGCAATGACCGGCTTATCATTTTCATAAATAATGGCTCCGTTTTCATCGACAGCGTAAACCGGAGGCGTTGGCACCATAAGTTTGTTGAAATCCAACGCCAACGTTATGGTATTGTGCGGATCGAGGCCAAATTTATACGCGCTTCCAAGTCGAAGGTTTGTGGGTATAAATTCTTTTTGATTATCATCTGAATAGGTGATCTTATTACCAATATTCGTAATGGTTGTACCTAATGCGAAGTTAGAATTTTGACCGATGTCTTTATTCCAATACCAACCAATATCGGCAGCTATTGAAACCCCGGGTTGTGTATCCTGGGTACCACTCCCCTGGAAAACATTTCCTGTCAGGTTAGAGTAAATATATCGCAGTGACACTCCAATACTCATATTTTCTGCCAAAAGCCGGGCGTAAGATCCTGAGATGGCAAATTCACGAGGATTAAAATCCTGAATTTCATTGCCGTTATCATCTGTAAAAGTGATATCGCCAAGGTCAAAATAATTCATGGATAGACCTACCGTTTGTTCTTTATTGATTTTGTAATAACCACTCAGATAGGTCAGGCTCATGTCGTTAACAATTTTTGAGAGCCATGGAGTATATGAAAGGCTAAATCCATAATCGTTTTTTATAAACGGAAGTTTGGCAACATTCCAATAAGTTGTATTAGCATCCGGTGAAGTAGCAACACCAACATCGCCCATTGCCCCTGAGCGGGCATCAGGTGCGATCATCAGGAATGGAACGGCGGTAGTAATAACCCTGCGTGAGGTATCCTGGCCTGCTAGATTTACCTGTGCAAAGCTGTGGCTAATGGAAAAAAATATAATTGTGACGAATGAAAGTGTCCTGGTCCTCATCAATCTTTTAATAAGCGTTTTAAAATTAATTATTTAATTATTACCAACTTATGATTTGCCATATTTTTACTGCCATCTGATAACGATTCTACCGTTAGGTTAATTATATATAAGCCGGCGCCAATCAAACTACCTTGTCCAGTTTCCTCCTCCCCAAAGTGATAAGTTATGGTTGATGGACTATTTTCCTGGATGTAATTGTACTGTTTTACCAGCGTTCCCATTGAGGAATACATATACACACCAATGGCCAAATTATCTCCGGCATAGTTATGTTGAAATGTCAGGGTGGTGTGACCGCTGAATGGATTCGGATAATTCGTCAGGTTATCGATCGTAAGACCCTGGCCATCCACCACGACAAATTCAATTTCTTCTTTACTGTAATTATTGTACACATCACGCACTCCGAGTGTTGCTATGTGAGCGCCTATGGATAATCCTTTCACGGGATAAGTAACCCAACCTTCCCTGTAAGTGTCTTTGACAGCCTTATAATACCGGCTCACATTGATAACATCACCACCGTCGATACTCAACTGAATGTCCTTACCTTCTGCCGATTTGGAAATGCCAATCCCACTTTCGTCTTTCAAGCGGGCCACAAAGATAATATCCGGACCGGTGATGTTGCCTGCCACAAAAGTGGTGTCATTAATAAACAACTCCATTTCGGGCGGTGTATTATCTGCTATGTAATCTTCGGATTCTCCACCGACCACGAATTCGATGGTTGATCCGGCGGCGTCGTGCGAATTCAGGTCATCATAAGCATATATGGAGATTTTGCCCTTTTTGAAGTCGAAGCTGATGTCTTTGGGTACGATAAATTCAACCTCAAATTCACCTGCGGAAACCGTTGCCTCCCCTTTAAAGAGTATGTTATCGCGTTGCAGGAAATTCATTGGTTGGTCTTCATTACCCAGCGTCGTGATGACTGAAGGTACATCAAATACAGTGGCGACAGCGGTACCATCGAAAGAAGTATTTACTTCTCCATTTTTACCAATGATCTGTCCTTTCATTTTTACCGCACCAAGTGCTTTTAAGGTGTCGCCTGCCTCGAAGTAATTCTCGCCTGCTAAAAGCTTAATTTCATCATGTGCATAGGCCAGGATCATAGAAGGATCGCCAAGCAGGGAGAAGTTTCGATTTACGCTGCCGTTGAGCGACTCGTTTTTTGTCTTTCGAAAAATCTCACCCAGCGTAGGATAGCTGCCATTCACTTTTTTCAGGGCATGATTATAAAAGGCCCGGTTGAGGATGAAGTTGGTACTGGAAAATACCGGCCTCGATGTGGTGACCAGCCCGATAGCTCCGGCATTTTCCCGTAGGAGGAGATATTCTGCGCCACTGATGACCATGGGATTATCATGCCTTCCAAACTCACATGTAGCCGTGACGAACAGCGGGAAGCGGTTTTCATTTTCATATTCGCTGATGGAGGTGATGTTCAGAATAGTCTCTGATGTCCAGCGTGTTGCGTAGCCATGTCCGGTGAAATTGACGATGAGGTTGCCGTCCTCGATCTGTCGTGTAATGGCCTCATTGGCCAGCGGGGCATTTTCGCCCGAAGTTGTTTTTACCTGCGGATAGGCATCAACGTATACTTTGTTCACATTGAAATTGGTATAGGCAGTATCGACCAACACCGTGAGTTTATCCGCATCCTTCTGATGCAGATTGCCATCGCCATCATCGGCGATAAACACCAGTTGATTGCGCCATTCGCCCAGCGTTTCAGCAGCAGAACTATACTTAATGAGTTTATCAACAACTATCCTGGCCTCCTCCTGAGTTTTCACCGGCAATCTTCCCACACCAACATCCATGAGGTGGTCACCGCTGTAAGACTCATTCCACTCACCTTCACCATCATCCACGAAACCATAATAATCGTCTGAAGAGTAGCTGTTGATCGGATGGAGCGAATTGCGAGATGAATAGATCGGCACGAAATTGTAATTGCCATCGATTCGGTTTTTATAATCGAAAGAGCCCCTGCCAAAAAGCAACACATTTTCCAGGCGATTGTCGCCGCTTCCTTTTTTATACACATACCTGATGAAATCCCGGATAGCCGATGCGTCCTGTTTTCCCGATGAAAATTCATTATAAATTTCATCCGTGGTCACCACCTCTACGGAAAGTCCGTCGTGACTTTTCCGGAAATCGGCCAAACGGTTTGCCTCAGCCAGAAATGACGAATGGCTGATGATCAGGAAATCGACAGATCCGATTCCATGCAGATTTTGGGTATGGACTTTTTGTGCTTTTTGCGGCGTCAAGTAGGCATCTTCCTTAATGAGGATATATTCCGGCAACCCGGAATTTACGCTGCCAAAGGTTGCCTTAGTATTGCTCATTGCAAACCGTTGGCGGGCAGGATTGGCCGGATCGGTGATATCGAATATGTCGGTGATGTCAGTAGCTCCAGTGATTTCATAGGTAGAAAGTGCGTGCTCCAGGCTCTTCAGTGAGCGGAAAGCTGTCTGGTTTCCATAAGGCTTCAACATTCGCCGTGCCTGCAATGTAAAATAATTGAGGTAGGCTTTGGACAAATTGCCCGCGGCGCGGTTAAAGGAAAGCCGGAGTGTGAATTTGCTTGCCACCGGGATTTCGGATGAATTCATGGTAAACAAATCCTTTTGCAATGATCCTTTGGCTAAGTATGTTCCTTCGACGATGGGATTGATCTTTTGGACTCCCAGCGACTTGCCATTAAGGAATAAATCCAGCGACGCCTCGGCATAGGTCTGGCCAAGTACCGATGAAGTAACGGTTACCGGGGCGTCGGCTACGAGGTCAGTAAAATCATAACTGAAATCATAGGTCAGTGTGAAGTCGAATTTTTCGCCGAACCACTCGCGGCCTGAGTTGATGATGTTTACCTCTTCCTTTTCATGCATGATGAAGTCGTCGAACTCGTCGATCACCGGATGATTGTTTCCCATGTCTTGCTTTTCCGTCATCCGCAGTCCTGGAGCATCAGCCACGGTGAGGAAATAATATGAGGTGTCAGTAAAAAAGTTCACCTGGTAGTCGAGTTCGCCGTTGGGTAGCAACTGCCTCCTGTGCGGACTCTGGCCGTAGAACAATATGTGATCGCCTTTGTCGAACTTTCCATCGGCTTCACCTGACACGATGATTGCTGTTTCCGGCAGATCGGAAGGCCGC
>JBGSYX010000264.1:0-18430 GCA_041750735.1 Cyclobacteriaceae bacterium | reverse complement strand
CCATCACTTTTATAATCCATGTTTTTAGCCAACACCAGTCCGTTAATCATTTTTCGATAACCTTTTGACGCCGCTTTCAATGCGTCATTGGAGAAATCAAGGGTACTAGAGTAGTGCGACTGAAGCATGAAAAACCTGACAGTCATAGGACTGAAAGCTTCTGTCAACAATGGATGCGTGCCGGTAAAAAGTTCTTCCGGCAAAAACGAATTTCCAAGTGACTTGCTCATCTTCTGGCCATTTACCGTGAGCATGTTGGTATGTAGCCAGTATTTCACCGGCTGAACACCGTTGGCGCCAACCGATTGAGCGATTTCGCACTCGTGATGGGGAAACTTCAAATCCATGCCACCGCCATGGATATCGAACGATTCACCGAGGTACTTGGAACTCATGGCAGAACACTCCAGATGCCAGCCTGGAAAACCCTGCCCCCAAGGTGATTCCCACCTCATTATGTGCATCGGACTCGCTTTTTTCCATAAGGCAAAGTCAACGGAGTTTCTTTTCTCTTCCTGTCCATCCAGTTCGCGGGAGCCAGCTACAAGCTCGTCGATTATGCGACCAGATAGTATCCCATAACTCTCTTTCTCATTGTATTTATTCACATCAAAATACACCGAACCATCCACCACATAGGCAAGTCCCTTTTTCAATAGTTTTTCAATGAGTACGATCTGTTCCTGGATATGTCCTGTAGCGCTTGGTTCAATATCTGGGTTCAGCAGGTTGAAGCGCTGGGTAACCTTATGAAAATCATTGGAATACTTTTGCACAATCTCCATAGGCTCCAGATTCTCCAGCTTGGCTCGCTTGCTGATTTTATCCTCACCTTCATCGGCATCACTTTCCAGATGACCTACATCCGTGATATTACGAACGTACCTCACCTTGTACCCGAGATGTTGCAGATAGCGGTAAATAATGTCAAAACTCAGGAAGGTTCGGAGGTTGCCGAGGTGCACGTCACTATAGACTGTTGGCCCGCAGACATACATCCCGACAAAAGGTGGATTGATGGGCTCGAAGACTTCCTTTTTCCTTGTAAGCGAATTATAGACAATAAGTTGATTTTGCATGGGGCAAATTTATAAAAAATGACTTCTTCCGACACATTTTTACAGTTTCATCATTAAATATTAAGAGCCGGGCCGAAGAATATTCCATTGATACTTATAAACTAATGTTTTTGTTTTGAAACATTTTGTATAACTTTGCACCACAAATTGATTGAAGCCAGAGGGGACCCGAGTCCCCTTTTTTAATGGGACAAATTGAAATTCTGTTGGATATAGTAAAACTTATTGGAGAAGCTGCTGAATCGTGCATCGAAAACAAGAGTATTTTCCTTGTTGACGTGAACGTAAAAGGTAATGCCGGGCACCAGAAAGTGCTCGTATTTATCGATGGTGACGAGTCATTCGGAATAGATGAATGTTCCGCAATAAGTCACCGCCTTGGTGATATCCTGGAAGAAAAGCAGTGGATTACCGAAAACTATACGATTGAAGTATCGTCGCCAGGTGTAGATAAGCCGCTGAAGTTCCTGCGCCAATATCCCAAGCATGTTGGCAGGGACATGGAAATAGTAATGAAGGATAAGGCTCGGTTTGTTGGCAAATTGGTAAAGGTTGAAAGTGAAAATCTCTTCATAGTGCCGACTGGTGGTAAACAGAAAAACAAAGAAAAAGACGCCCAGGTGAAGCTGGCATTTTCAGAAATAGAGAAAGCGAAAGTATTAGTTCGATTGTAAATAACAACAGGAATAAAAGCAATGGATCACTCAACATTAATTGAATCATTTGCCGAATTTGCCCGGCACAAAAGTGTGGACCGGCCGACGATGATCAGAATACTGGAAGATGTATTCCGTACCATGATCAGAAAAAAATATAAGGTAGATGACAACTTCGATATCATCATAAATGCCGACAAAGGGGATTTGGAAATATGGCGATTCAGGGAAATTGTTGATGACAATTCGGAGGATATTTGGGAACATGATAAAATTAGCCTTTCCGAAGCCCGGAAAATAGAACCTGATTTCGAGATTGGTGAAGAGGTTGCAGAAGAAATAAAACTCATTGACTTCGGAAGACGAGCCGTGATGACTGCCCGGCAAACCCTGATCCAAAAGATCAAAGATCTGGAAAAAGACAACCTGTTTCTGAAGTATAAAGACCTTGTGGGTGAAATCATCGTCGGCGAAGTATATCAGGCTATGACTAAGGAAGTCCTGCTTATTGACGCAGAAGGAAACGAGCTGAACCTTCCAAAATCTGAGCAAATACAAAAAGACCGGTTCCGCAAGGGCGATTCGGTGAGAGCTATTGTTCATCAGGTGGAAATGGTCAATGGAAATCCGAAAATTATACTTTCCCGTACATCACCAACTTTCCTGGAGCGACTATTCGAAAACGAGGTACCAGAAGTATTTGATGGCTTAATCACCATTAAAAAAGTTGTCCGTGAGCCAGGTGAGCGCGCAAAAGTTGCCGTTGAGTCCTATGACGATCGCATCGACCCCGTTGGCGCTTGTGTTGGAATGAAAGGATCTCGAATCCATAGCATCGTTCGCGAATTGCAAAACGAAAACATCGACGTGATCAACTTCACTGAGAACCTTGAATTATACATCACGCGAGCGCTGAGCCCGGCCAAGTTATCCAGCATAAAGATCGAACGTGAAGAAGGACGGGTATCGGTATATTTAAAACCTGATCAGGTATCACTTGCTATTGGAAAAGGCGGCCACAATATAAAACTTGCCAGCAAACTTGTCGGACTGGAGATCGACGTATTCCGTGACTTGCAAGGCCAGGAAATGGAGGAGGACGTAGATTTGGAAGAATTTGCAGATGAAATAGAAAGCTGGGTTATCGACGAATTCAAACGTATTGGTCTTGACACAGCTAAGAGCGTGCTTGCCGTATCACTGGAAGACCTGGAGCGCCGCACGGATCTGGAGATGGAGACAATCACCGAGGTGGTCAATATTATTAAACAGGAATTCGAATAGTACCAACGCGAGCATTAAATTTAAGCAAAGTAAAAAGCAGAACGCATGATGAGACTTAATCAGGTTGCCAGAAAGTTGAATATTGGTAAAAATACCATTATTGAATTTCTGGACTCGCACGGTTTTAAAGTGGAGGACAACCCGAATACTAAAATTGAGGGCGAACAACTTGAATTGTTAGCCAAAGAATTTGCTGATTCTGCTTTGGACAAGGAGGAAGCTTCAAGTATGTCTATTGGCATCAAGCATCCTGAAAATGTAATCATCAATGCCGACTCTCCGAAAACAACAAAAAGAGACGAAGAAGAAGAAGAAATACTAATTAAGGATAGCCAGCTCGAAAAGCGAACTGATTCTACTTCCAAAACTGAACCTGCTCCGGAGAAACGAGAATCTCTACATACTTCTGATTCACCCAAACTTCAGGGCTTCAAGGTCGTCGGCAAAATTGACTTAAACCCCAAGGCTGTAACTAAAAAAGAGGAGGTAATAGCTGAACCAGAAAAACAAGAAGAGGCAATTCCTGTCAAATCTGTTGATGAGCCTGTCACTGAAATAGCACCTGAGGTCCAGATAGAAGAGACTGAGATAAAAGAAGAAATAACTCCAGAAAAGGAAATAAAACCCTCGCACTCCAGCGATGTAATCGAAGCAAAAGCTGAGACACTGAAGGGCCTGAAGGTAGTTGGCAGGATCGAGTTGCCTGTGAAGCCTGATAAACCAGTTGCCTCGTCAGATGACAGTAAAGACAGGAAAAAGAAAAAAAGACCCAGAAAGCGTGTTCCTGGAAATGAAACCCCACCACCTACTGATAAACCGAAACCAGTAGAAGGTGATTTCAAACGAAAGGACAGAAAAGCCAGGCCGGTAAAAGAGGAGCCTTCCGAAAAAGAAATCCAGGAACAGATCAAAGCTACACTCGCCAAACTGAGCACATCAGGAAAGCCAAGTAATGTTAGTAGGTCAAAATACAGAAGAGAAAAACGTTCTGCTGTTGCTGAAGCGACAGAAAAGCAGATTCAAAAGGATCTGGCAGATTCAAAAGTGCTGAAGGTCAATGAATTTATTTCGACAAACGACCTGGCTAATATGATGAACGTTTCCGTGAACGAGGTGATTTCAGCATTCATGAGCCTGGGGATGTTTGTTTCAATAAATCAAAGATTGGATGCCGAAGCACTCACTATCATCGCTGATGAATTTGGCTACAGCGTTGAGTTTGTTGATGAAAAAGAAAATGTAGATGTAGAAACCGAAAAAGATACAATCGAAGAACTGGAAGACCGTGCACCAATCGTTACCATCATGGGACACGTTGACCACGGTAAAACATCTCTTCTGGATTATATCAGAAAAACAAAAATCACCGAAGGGGAAGCGGGGGGTATCACCCAGCATATTGGCGCATACGATGTGATGACCGAAAGCGGGAAGAGGATTGCATTCCTCGATACTCCTGGTCACGAAGCATTCACGGCCATGCGTGCCCGTGGAGCCAAACTTACCGATATTGTTGTAATCGTTGTGGCGGCAGATGACAATGTAATGCCCCAGACCAAGGAAGCTTTGAACCACGCACTGGTAGCAGATGTGCCGATTGTCATTGCCATCAATAAAATCGATAAACCAAGTGCCAACCCAGACAAAATCAGGGAGCAACTATCGGCAATTAACATCCTAGTTGAGGAATGGGGTGGTAAATACCAATGTCAGGAAATTTCCGCCAAGACAGGAAAGGGCATCGAAGAACTTTTGGACAAAGTTTTGTTAGAAGCAGAGATGCTTGAACTGAAAGCCAATAAAAATAAAAATGCCGTTGGTACCGTTGTTGAAGCAGAGCTCGATAAAGGCCGGGGTTATGTGGCTACCGTTCTGGTTCAGGCAGGCACGCTACGCAATGGGGACATTATCATCGCCGGCGCCCACCACGGACGTGTAAAAGCGATGTACGACCACCGCGGCAAAAAAGTAAAAGAGGCCATCCCTTCGACACCGGTACTCGTTCTTGGCCTTGACGGAGCGCCACAGGCCGGCGATAAATTCAACGCCGTAGATTCCGAGCGTGAAGCCCGAGAAATTGCTACAAAACGCCAGCAACTGCTCCGAGAACAGGGTCTCCGAACCAAGAAACACATTACACTAGATGAAATCGGCCGACGATTGGCTATTGGCTCCTTCAAGGAACTCAATATCATTCTTAAAGGCGACGTCGATGGATCTGTGGAGGCTTTGAGCGACTCACTGCTGAAACTATCTACTGAAGAAGTGCAGGTCAATATCAAACATAAGGCCGTTGGCCAAATCAGCGAATCAGATGTACTTCTGGCCTCTGCCACCGATGCAATTATTGTTGGCTTCCAGGTTCGTCCATCAGCCGGCGCCAGAAAACTTGCCGAACAAGAAGAGATAGAAATTCGCCATTATTCCATCATATACAATGCGATCAATGAGATCAGAGACGCGATGGAAGGCCTTCTTGCTCCTGAATTTGAAGAAGTTATTACAGCCAATGTTGAGGTTAGGGCTGTATTTAGAATATCAAAAGTGGGAACAGTAGCAGGCTGTATGGTTACCGATGGCACTATTAAGCGATCTAACCGTATTAGGGTTGTACGCGACGGTATCGTTGTTTTCACCGGAGAGATCGAAGCATTAAAGCGGGTTAAAGACGATGTAGCTGAAGTTCGTCATGGTTTTGAATGCGGTATCAGGCTGAAGAACTTCAATGACTTCAAAGAAGGTGATATTATTGAAAGCTTTGAACAAAAAGAGGTTAAAAGGACGTTATAATTATATAATTAGATAACTTAAGTGACCAATTGAAGAATCAATGAATGCAATTTTATCAATGATCTTAGCGGCGAATATAGTTTATTCACTTTTATTAGTTCAGCCGGGTAATCCTAATGATCCTGGCATTCCTATTACAGGAGGCATTGCCTTATTGGTCAGTGCTGCCGTTGGCCTTGGCCTGCGTTTTTTCCAAAAGAAAAAGTTATAAATCGTCAGATCGCTCGTCAATTTCTTATCCAGGTTACTTTTTTCTGAGCATATCTTCATTTCCATTTGTGCTGTAGCTTTTTTTCAATCCGGATGTTTGCTGTTTAATAATGAATTCGCCGGATTTGTCCCTTCAAGTTTTATTTTCTGGTCTACACTCTTAATCTATCAACTCAGTACCCGGAATTCGCTTCGACTGCTTAGGCGCTTCACTTTTGAGAAAATCAGTGCGCATACCCTTAGAGAAATAGCGGTAGTATCAGGAGTTCTCATTATACTTATTTCACATCTGCCCTTTCTAAATTTTCCTACAGTACTCGGTGCCGGAATATTGGGACTTTTATCCATTATGTACAACCTTCCGGAGAGAACACTTGCCGCCGGCATCCTTCCCCTCAGAAGAATCCCATTGTTGAAAGTATTCATTATTGCTTTTGTCTGGGCAGCTATTTCTTCGCTGTTACCACTCACCATTACACAAAAGACCTATTTACCCAATCATGTTTTAATCATTTTCGCAGCACACTTCCTTTTTATCATGGGTATCACGCTGCCTTTCGATCTCAGGGATTTTGTCAATGATCAGAGACAGTCTCTTTTAACTGTCCCTCATGTTATTGGTATTTTTAATACGAAAGTGCTGGCGCTATTGAGCGTTTTGGGATTTGTTATCATTATGAGTTTTCAGATAAACCCGATCTTTCTTCTGCCATTAATTATAATCAGCGCCATTCTTATTACAAAGGCAACATCTGAACGGCATGAATTGTATTTTACGTTTTGGCTGGACGGAACAATACTGCTATATTTTCTACTGATTTATTTATCCTTTCAATTTCAGGCATGAGTCCAACAAACATCACTATGGAAGATATACGATCTGCTCAGGATCGCATTGCGACATTTATCCATAGAACACCCATTCTCACCTCCAATACCTTCAACAAACTTGTGGGGTGTGAATTATTCTTTAAATGTGAAAACTTCCAGAAGGTAGGCGCATTTAAATACCGGGGCGCTACCAATGCCGTGAGCCAACTAGGTCCAGGAGAAGCAGTAAATGGCGTCGCCACGCATTCGTCGGGCAACCATGCCCAGGCGCTGGCTTTAGCAGCAGCGATCAAAGGCATTCCCGCTCACATTGTGATGCCTCGGAACGCACCGTTAAGCAAAAAGGAAGCTGTGGCGGGTTATGGCGCCAACGTGATCGAATGTGAACCTACCCTCGAAGCACGAGAATCGACATTGAACCAGGTAGTGAAAGAAACCGGAGCCTCTTTTATCCATCCATACAATGATGAAAGGATCATCGCCGGTCAGGCGACGTGTGCACTGGAAATAATGGAAAAAATCCATGATCTGGATGTTCTGATAGCTCCTGTCGGTGGAGGTGGCTTACTAAGCGGAACTGCCTTAACAGCCCGATACTTCTCCCCAAAAACCAGGGTATTTGGTGCAGAGCCTTCCGGCGCTGATGATGCGTTCAAATCCGTAAAATCAGGGCACATAATTCCCTCGGTGAATCCCCAAACCATTGCGGATGGGCTTCTGACGTCGCTGGGCGATAAAACATTCCCAATAATTCAAAGATATGTGGAGCAGATTCTTACGGTGGATGATGAAGTGACCATAAAAGCCATGAAACTCATCTGGCAACGCATGAAAATCATCGTGGAACCATCGTCGGCGGTGGCATTAGCAGTTGTGATGACTTATACAGAACACTTCAAAAACCAGCGGGTGGCCATCATTCTTTCGGGAGGAAATATTGATTTTGATAAGATACCGTTCAGATAAACCGATACCATATTATTTTTTCTTCTTCTTGATTGAATCAAAAAACTGGGCCCAGGCAAATGGGTTAAACAATGGGTTGTATCGCGGTCCGGAGCCGTCAAACATATACTCCGCTCTTTGTTGCGTAAAATACCGGTGATTCATACTGCCGTCCATGGGCATATTTTTCGCCATCTCCATGAGTAAATAGGGATCGAGATTGCTATCCATATTATTTATGTCTCCCTGATTTGGAAGCCGGTATGCAAGCACTGCCTCTTTAAACATTTCTTCTGTAGGAAACGGCCGCACTTCAAGTTCCGGCAGATAGGTTGTATCTTCTGGCAGGGTTATCAGCACAGAATAGCTGTCATTTTCAATAGTTGGAATGATAAAATTGATCCGCTGGAATCCCACGGCGCTCACTACTACACTGTCTCCTTCAAGTACAGGAAATGAAAAATAACCGTAATAATTTGTCGTGGTTCCGCGTCCTTCTTTAGGAACAAATATGTGGGCGCCCATAATACCCGACGTGGTATCTACTGTAGTAATAATACCTGTGAATTGAATGACATCGCGCTGGTTGTTCTGGCCAAAGGAAAATTGCAGGGTGAGTACTGAAACCCCGACAACCATCAGATAAACCAATAACCATTTTGATTTCACCCTATCACCCATTTTTGTGCTTAAAATTACTTCAAAGTAAAGGAACCGACAATTTATTTAACGTATTTTAACGTTTTAATCAATAAGTGAAATACCATTTGAATTGTTTAAAAGATCTTGATTTCATTAGAAGTCCAAAAATTATCGTAGTCGATGTTTCTTGTGCTTGCCTGTAACGAAACCGTTTGAGTTATGAAACTAAAAAATCTCAGCTTGTCCTACAGTGTACGCATTTTTAAGTCGTTGTCCGAAGACTCCAGGGTTCGGATACTCAACCTCCTGCTCCATCACGGTGAAATGTGTATTTCGGATATCGAACAGATTCTTGATTATACTCAGGCGAAAACATCCCGTCATATGACCTATCTTAAAAACGCTGGAATCGTTGCTTATCGTAAATCGGATCAATGGATATTTTACTATATCCAGGAGGAAGTATTGGGGATTTTCAGCCAGATATGGACTTATATTGAGAAGGACAACACATTGTTGAAAGACATCCAGGTGTTTGATGTGATGTACAGCAATCGTGAGCTTGCCGCTTTTAAACAACATCCCGCAAACCGGGGTTTTACCATTTAGTCTGACACTCAGACAAGCAAAAAAAATTTCCATTGAAAAAATACGAACACATCTTTTTCGATCTCGACCATACGCTTTGGGATTACGACACAAATACTACCGAAGCCGTTTTTGAAATATATGACTACTTTGACTTCAAATCTCTCAGGATTAGCCGTGAGGATTTTCTCGCGCAGTTTCATGAAGCAAACAACTACCTGTGGGATTTGTATAATCACGGCCACATCGACCGGATGCACCTACGGCATAACCGTTTCAAAATGATGCTGGAAAAATTAGGCTTCGACGAGAGTTTTGTTCCTGAGGGTATCGGTGAAATGTATTTGTCAATATCTCCGTCTAAGAATGCATTAGTTGATGGTGCCATGGACATTTTGCAATATTTAGCGCCTAACTATCAGATGCATATCATTTCAAACGGTTTCGATGATGTTCAATATCGGAAAATGGAGGCCTCGGGAATTCTTCATTTTTTCAATAAAATCATCACTTCAGATAATTCTGGCTACCGAAAACCGCAGAAAGATATATTTCATTTTGCCATAGGACGTGCCGAATCCACCTTGGAAAATTCCATCTTCATCGGCGATAATCCGACCACCGACATTGTCGGCGCCATCAGCGCCGAAATGGACGTGATTTATTACAATCCGCATAGAGACCCGCATGATTACAAGGTGACATTTGAAATAGAGTCCCTGCACCTCATCAGGAATTTGCTCTGATCGCTCGTGGGTTTTGGGCCAATTCGCTAACTTTGCCCTAACTCTAACTTTTAAATCATTTTTACATGCTGAAAGGATTCTTTAATGTACCGGTCCCAGTCAACGAACCTGTACGTGAATATGCCCCTGGTTCGCCGGAGCGTGCAGAACTAAAAGCCATGCTGGCCGAACTTCACACTCAAGTCATAGATATTCCCATGAACATCGGGGGAGAAGAAGTGCGGTCGGAAAACAAAAAACGACTTAGTCCTCCTCACGATCACAAACATACCATTGCCTGGTATCATCACGGTGATGCCAGCCATGTGGATCAGGCGATAAACGCAGCGCTTGCTGCCAAGGAAGCATGGGAAAATATGGCGTGGGAGCATCGCGCGGCCATTTTCCTGAAAGCTGCCGACCTTATTGCAGGGCCCTATCGCGCGAAGCTGAACGCCGCCACTATGCTCGGCCAATCGAAAAATGCCTACCAGGCAGAGATTGACGCTGCTTGTGAACTCATCGACTTCCTGCGCTTTAATGTGCACTACATGACGCAGATTTATCAGCAGCAACCTTACTCCCCAAAAAATACATGGAACAGGCTGGAACAGCGACCCTTGGAAGGATTTGTATTTGCACTCACACCTTTCAACTTCACCGCTATTTCCGGCAATCTGCCAACTGCACCCGCCATGATGGGTAATGTGATTGTCTGGAAGCCATCAAAAGGCCAGATATATTCCGCTCATATCCTTATGGAGATTTTCCAAAAAGCCGGGGTTCCTGCCGGGGTGATTAATCTTGTCCTAACGGATGGACCGGTGGTAGCTGAGCGCGTACTGAAACACCCTGATTTCGCCGGAATTCATTTTACCGGAAGCACAGGTGTATTTCACAGCATTTGGAAAATAATTGGTGAAAACATCGCCAAGTTCAAGACCTATCCACGGATAGTCGGTGAAACGGGCGGTAAAGACTTCGTGCTCGTCCATGAATCGGCCAACCCCAAAGAAGTGGCTACTGCACTGGTGCGTGGAGCGTTTGAATACCAGGGTCAAAAGTGCTCGGCAGCGTCCCGTGCTTATATTCCACATTCTTTGTGGAACGATGTGAAAAGAATGATGCTCGAGGACTTGGGTTCTATGAAGATGGGTGGACCTGAAGATTTCACGAATTTTATCAACGCGGTTATCGATGAACGATCGTTTGACAAACTCACCAAGTATATCGAGGACGCACGAGTGAATCCTGTGGTTGAAATTATAGCCGGAGGAAATTATGATAAATCGACCGGCTATTTCATTGAACCAACAGTGCTGCAAACCCAGGATCCGTCGTATGTTACCATGTGCGAAGAGCTTTTTGGACCGGTACTCACCATCTATGTGTACCAAAATGAAGCTTGGGAAGAAACTTTGTACCTGGTGGATAATACATCAGAATACGCGTTGACCGGCGCCGTATTTGCCAGTGACCGACAGATGATAGAAGATGCATCAAGAAAACTGCGAAACGCAGCGGGTAATTTCTACATAAACGACAAACCCACCGGCGCCGTGGTAGGACAACAGCCTTTTGGCGGGGCGAGGGCCTCCGGCACCAACGACAAAGCCGGTTCCATGATTAACTTATTGCGCTGGGTTTCACCGCGTACGATTAAGGAGAATTTCGTGCCGCCAAGTGATTACCGGTATCCTTTTTTGAAAGAGGAATAGGAATTGAAACCGGGCTCGTCCCGGTTTTTTTGTTATAAATCGACCCAGACAGGCGCGCTGGATGCGAGGTATATATTTTTGTAGTTGTCGTAGATCAGGGCATCGTAGATCATTGGAATAATGCTGACGCCATCATTGGAAAAAAGCCCAAATTTTCCAGCGCGTGACGCTATAACAAAGCCGTTATTCAAATCGGTCACTGCATCGAATCGCGGCAAAATCATCAATTTTCCAGTCCGGCTCACCAGCCCGATTTTATTTTCCTTTACTATGAGATAACCGCCAGTCTTGATCCGAGACATGGCATCGTACTCGCAATCGACTACCAGTTCGCCCTTGCTGTTGATCAATCCGTATTTGCCCTTTTTCACCACTTCGCAGTATCCGTTATGGAAATTATACACAGTGTCGTATAGAGGCTGAACGATCAGGCTTTCCATTTTATCGATATAACCCCAGCGATGCAGAATTTTTACAGGCGCCAGCCCTTCATGATATAAACCAATATTTTGATATTGATTGGAGACACGCAATTTGCCGTTGATATCCACGAATCCCCATTTGTGGTCTATTTGCACAGCAACAAATTCTTCGCTCATTCCCTTCGTATCCTGGAACCGGTTATCATTTGCCACCACAATACTGCCAGACTTAGTGATGAAGGAAAATCCATTGTCGGCTCTGGCAAGGTAGATGCTATCCTCGTATAGCTCTGAAATAGTTATGTAATCCGGTTTAATGATGCGCTCGCCATCTGCATTGCGTAAGCCATATTTATTGTCGTTGGTCTTTTCAAGAAATCCCTGATCATTTTTATAAAGAAAATATTCTGCCGTAAAATCCATGGTCTCCGGATAATAAGCCACAAAACTTCCGTAGGGCGACCTGACGAGGTACCTGATCGGGTCTACGATCTCGATTTCCTTTTTCTGAGGCATCACTTCCCAGGTACCATCCATATTCAGAATGCCGTCCTCTCCCATGAATTTTACCAAAAGTTTACCATCCGTATATTGGATAATCGTGTCGTATTTGCAGTAAATTTTTTCCGCGCCCTGGCTATTTATGACGCCCCAGTATTTATCACGTTGTACTTTGAAATATGAATCACCGATCCACTCAATGGCATCATATACCTGTTTGTTGATGTACTCACCCCTTTGGTCAATGATACTCCAGCCACGCTTTCCGTCGCGCTTGTGCCTGATGAGGAAATGGTTATTCTCAAACTTCACCGAATCAAAGGCCGCAGGAAGAAAAATACTTCCGTCGGCATGGAGTACACCGTATTTACCATCCTTCTTTATGGCAATCCATTGGCCGAAGTGTTCCAGTATTTCTGCGTTTGAAAACGGAGCAATCAGGCTGTCCTTTTCATTGATGAGGGCTTCTGCTCTGCCAATCCTAACACGATATATTCCCTGGCCCCGTGGGTCCATTTGATCGTACTCAAATGAACCGATTAGCGTATTTTTGTCATCGAATGACTGCCATTCACTGAACCGGCAAGCCCTGATTTTGCCATTTTCCAAGGTAAGCTCCTTGTATTGCGGTGAAACTACCTTTTCACCATCCATGGAAATTAGCCCCTTTTTTCCATTACTGAATGTTTGGAAATATAGGTCCGAAAACCTGGTCAGGCTATCCAGTGAGAAGCCGGTGAGGTTGTTACCCCTGATATCGAACACGGCCTTAAAATTATCTTTAATCGCCACATACAACGCCGGTGACAACGGCTCCACTTCATCACAATCCAGCCCGATGATCACCTCGCCGTGTGTATTGAGCACGCCATGCACGTAGCGGTTGTTCTCATATTTCATCGCAATAAGGTGACTATCATTGACTGTAAGCCTGAGGTAGTTGAATGCGACTTCGGCTTTGCCTTTGGCGTTGATGACGCCGTAAACGATGGTGGAATTATACGGAAGTTTTTTAGAAGCGACGATCAGCGATTCATTGAAACGGTTCAATGAGTTATAAAGCGGCTCTGTAACGCGTTCGTTTTTCAGATTTACTAATCCCCATAGACCGTTTTTCTTAAAGCCAATGACGTTTTCAAGCAGGTAGATTTCGCCAGTTGTCCATCCCAAATCATCATATTCGGGAGGAATAACTACATGGCCCTTTTTATCGGCAAGGCCTTTGAGTTGATTCTGTTCAAATACCGCATACTCTTCGCCCTCAAAAAATACCGGTGCCGTGTAGCCATTTGAAAACACCAGTAATAGCAGACCAAAAACCAATAACACCCGATTCACTCCGTTTCGCAAAAAAGTTATTTATTCAACACCATAATGACACCTGACAAAGGCAATGCAAATAAAACCATTAAAAGTTGATTATCAGCGTAAAACCTGCACCCATCCATTACATCGGGTATTTTTATCACTAAAAACGATTTCGTAAAAATATACACCGGAAGCAAGTTCGCCTCCCTGCCAGTCGTTTTGGTAATTATCTGATTGATAAACGCTAAGACCCCAGCGGTTGAATATTTGCAGCGAGGCCTGCCCATCAACCCGAATCTCAAATGCGTCATTCGTTTCATCTCCATTCGGAGTGATCACATTGGGTACAAATGGAGACACGCTGCTTACCGGCACTGTGGTTGAAACCCTACAGAATGATTGGCCGGCCTGGAGAATTACATTAAAATTCTTTGCTGAATCAGATGGCGCGAATTGATGTACAGGCTCTAACTCCTCACTGGTGTTGCCATCACCAAAACTCCAGGTATAAAGACTAGCCCCTTCCGACTTATTGTAGAATTTTACCAGTGGCGGCTCATGGCAATCAAACACCTTTTCATACTCGAAAATGGCCTGAATCTTTGGAATGACCCGAATAAGTACAGAGTCGCTGCCTATGCAACCATTCTGATCTACGATGTTTACTGAGTACAGGGTGGTTGTGTCCGGCGAGGCTATTGGATTGGATGTACCGGGATTATCCAGGCTTTCAGCCGGAGTCCATTGATAGTCAATGCCGCCGGATGCATTTAATTCTATATTCGTCCCATAACAAATGGAATCTTCCGGCATGATGTCAAATCCATAGTCATAAACTGTAATAGTCCCTGTAGCCTGACTGACACGTGTGCAGGTATTTATGTCTGTGGCGGTGAGAACCACCGTGTAGATTCCCGGATTTTCATAGGTTACCGTAATGCTGTCTTCCTGGTCGGTGGTGGTGCCTTCGCCAAAGTCCCAGAAGAAATTTTCTCCGCCGACACTTTCATTCAAAAACACCAGGGTAAAAGGATAACATCCTGCGCGAATTCCGCGATTGGTGTAGTCTTCATTGTCTGTCTCGAAAATCGCCTTCAAAGCAGCCAGGTCAAATTTGAACGCTGCATTATTACAATTGTCACTGTTATTGGTTAGAGACCAGACATCTGGTGGCCAGGTAGGGAATCCAGAACTTCCTCCGCATCCTCCGCAGACTGAATGGTAGATAATACCGCGCTTGTCGAAGCGGCTGGTGCCACCATCGACATGATCGCGTCCTCCACTTTCGCCAAAAAATGACCCGTATAAAAGTTGACGCGCATCCTGCAACAGTACCATAAGGTAGAAGTCGGAGCCGTCGGTTGTTTTGAGAAATGCATTTGAGGTAGTAGGTAATGAAACCGTGTTACCACCTATGTACCCGAAACTCGGATGGTTGAGTACGCCTCCCCAACCGCTTAGAAAAATGTTTTCACATTCATTGACCAGAAAGGCGGTTGGTGAGAAATTCGGCGACCGTGAACCGGATCCAATTACAGTAGAGAAAAAAGTGGCGTCGAGGTTGTTGGATATTTTATGTATAAACTGACCACTATTGGGATTGGAATATACACCAGCGGTTACCGGGTAGATTCCCTGGGTTTGACCGAGCACATACACCCGGTCTGATGCATCAATTTCTAGGCAATACGCCTGGTCATATGATGAAGTTCCGAGAAAGGTAGATGCAATGAGCTGGCTGCCATCGCTTTTTATTTTCACCAAAACTCCATCAATATTCGTCGGTACAGGTTTAGATGTTTTCAAGGTGCCGGCTGTTATTGGGAAATCAACGCTTTCTGAACCACCTGCAGCAAAGACATTCCCTGCTTTATCCACTTTCACAGAGAAAAGTGCGTCCATTCCGGAACCACCCACATACGTGCTCCACAAAAGTTGCGAAGCGTCGGGCGAAAGTTTCATAACTATGCCATCATTGAAGCCGCCGCCATAATCAGCTTGCCAGCCGTTGACGATCGGGAAATCGGTCGAACTTGTATTTGATGCCACAAAAATATTATTGCCGGGATCGACAATAACCTCACCCCTGAACTGATCGCCATAGTTTTTGGTAAGCGGCCGGAGGCGTTCCATTAAGCCATCATTTCCGGTGCCACCGACAAAAGTAGCTCCTACCAGTGCGGTTCCATCAGAACTCAAAATCGCTACATACAAATCAGATCCGTTGACAAATGGCACACCTCCCACGAGTCTTATTGGGTCATCTTCATCCGGATCATCCAAAATTGAGTCTCCACCTGAAAAAGAATCATTATATGAAGATCCGATCATTGGGAAGTCAGGTGAACTGGTGGTGCCATAAATCACCAATTCGTCACGATTATTCACAATAATACTTTGAGGTGTTTCGGTGTAAGTACCGCCAATGTAAGTCGCATAGACAAGTTCTTTGCCGTCGGGTTTGTATTTCAATATGCCCACATCCCATTCACCTGCATAATCCATCTGAAAAACGCCAACGGTAACAGGATAACCTTCATCAATAACAATCCCGCCGGAGTATAAATTGCCGGCGTCATCAAATGTAGCGGTGAATCCCCAGTTGTCGGCGAATGACCCCGAAAACGTAGAAAAAATAAGTTCCGGATCGATCGTGAGTTGCTCACCTGGGTTATAGGCATCAAGAGCAAAAGTAATGATGTCGTCAGCGTTTTTGCGGTATACAGCGTTCACGTCCTTTCGCATGCCAGCATCTTCAGTAAAACACACCGGCTTGTTTTCTTGAACCAGACCTAACAAGGTGCCGAAAATAAGTTGGTCATTTTCTATTTTCAGGAAATCCTGCCCTTGGTACTGCATCCTGATGTTTGCCGGATTTGCTCCTGGTTTCAACACAAAATCATATTTCAACCCGTTGACCGTGGAATAAAGCTTCAGATCAATTCCGGGATATAAATCAGAAATTGTCACTTCGGCAAATGCACCGGCATCAGTCACCCAGTGACTGGGGTCATTTCCTTTTATATAATTGATAGATTCCGAAAAACGTTCATGGCTTTTAATCACACTTTGTCCATTGGCCCCCACGAAAGACACTTCTACCGACTGGGCGAATTTCCCGGGTTTAGGTTGGGCCCGCAACGCTGTACCTGACTCTGTCGAAACTCCATGGCTATGGTTATCGCGCCTTGATGGATAAAACACATATTTCAGCTTGTTTTTTAAAACATAAATGTCACCGCCCGGAATAGCGCCTCTATACAAAACATCCTGATGCCACTGTCCTTTGTTTTCTATAAACCTGAACCCGGGATTACTGGATGAGGCCATTACAGATTGTGAAGTAATCAGGCTGAATAATAAAATCAGTTTATATTTCACTGGATGATCATTTTCACTATAAAAATAGAATTTATTCAGGTTGGCTGAGCCTTACGTTTATCATATTTCAATATTGACCCAAAGTAGGCCGCAATTGTTTGAAAGCAGCTAGGTTAATGTTTAAAAAAAATTTACGACGGCTTTCCAAACTACATATCTTCAATGCAATCAATATATTTGCCCTTTGAATGCCCAAAAATCCATTAACACAAAACGATGAAAAAGGCAGAAATAGCATCTGTAAAGAGCGCTAAAAACAGTCTTAGTGCACTCGACAGTTTTTTTGAGGCGAGGCCGACGCTAATCCCGTGGGTTTCCATCGGACTGTTTACTGTGCTTACAGTGGTCCTTTTCGAGCCAAAAGTTTCGATTGGCGGCGATGACACCGAATACATCAACAGGGCCTATAACCTCCTTCACCAGGGTATCTTTCCGACGTTCCAGGGGCCGTTCTATCCTATGGCACTGGCGGCGATCATGCTGATAACAGGCGTAAATGTCATCGCCTTCAAAATATTTTCTGTGCTTTGCCTGGCTGGTCACCACTGGTTTATGTATAAAATGTTGCGCAATTATCTGTCGCCCTCAGCTCTTTTTGCGGTGATGGTATTGCTGTGCAGTTCATCGGTCTTGATGCTCTATGGCTGCAACACCTACAGCGAATCATTTTACCTGTTCATCCAGGGATGTTTCCTTTATTATTTCGACAAGCACTTCATCCGTGGAGGAAGCCCATTTGACCTGAAAAAAGATTACCTGCCAGTCATCATCGCAGGGCTGCTGCTCTTTCTGCTATCCATCACCCGAAACGTAGGCCTGGTGGGGATGGCGGCAGTCATTTTATATTTCATTTCCATAAAACAGTGGAAGCCGGCAGCTTTAATCCTTGGGTCTTTCGCGGTTTTTTTCGTCATACTTCAC
This sequence comes from Cyclobacteriaceae bacterium, assembly GCA_041750735.1. GTDB lineage: Bacteria > Bacteroidota > Bacteroidia > Cytophagales > Cyclobacteriaceae > JAAUQL01. Next base: position 429 of record JBGSYX010000264.1, on the reverse strand, counting down.
TTCATGAAGATCACGATCTGGAATATCGGCGATCAACAAATCAGCGGACAGGGCAGCACATTGCTACTGAAAAACTCCTTCCGGCCTGATGAAGGCAATGAAGATTTCGCGGGATTTATCAACCGGTTTATTGGAAATTCGGTGAATTACCTGGGCTTTCATTTCCTCAACATCTTCGGCATTTCGCTGGCCAAGTGGCCGAACCTGAAAGTAATAACCGCGGTTGTCATCTATATCGGCCTCATTGCTTCGGTGTTCGGTTCCTTCCGGAAATCACGGTTCTGGTACTTTATTACCTTATTTATTTTGGCATCTGCCGGCATCACCTTTCTGGCGCTACAGGTTTATTGGAACCAGGAGCTCCTGGTCCTGATTGTGGTACCGCTGTTGCTCGCGCTTTCCATACATGGATTATATAAATTATTTATC
>JBGSYX010000263.1:0-2911 GCA_041750735.1 Cyclobacteriaceae bacterium | reverse complement strand
ATTATATTTTTCCTACCATTCTTTCAGCCAAAACATCTCATGAGTTTTATATTAGAGTAACCAGTGAAGCACTTATTTCTGTGCCTTTAAGGGTAATTTCTCCCTTGGAGTATCAAAAGCGTCAAAGCCTTGAGTACATCTTTTTTGGGATTTTTTACGGAGCCATACTGGTTATGCTGTTCTATAATTCACTTTTATACCTGGGGTTGCAAGATAGGAGTACTCTATCATATATTGGCTATCTTGTTTTTCTTGCCCTATTTTCCCTAAACACCAATGGAATTGGATTTGAATATCTTTGGCCGGAAAGCCCTCTATTCCAGAATTATGGCATTATTTTTTTTGCTGCTCTTATGGGCTGTTTCGTCTGTGATTTTTCGCGCCGTTTTCTTAATCTTCGAACAATTGCTCCCATCTTCGATAAAGTTCTGCAAATAATGGCGTGGTGTTTACTGGCGCTTTGTATCTTTAGTGTTTCTTTGAAGCGTTCTAGCGCATTAGAAATGATAATGGTTTCAGCATTTATCGCAATTGTCCTTTGCCTCTTGGCAACGGTCCGGGCGATTATTGCGAGGTATCAACCAGCAGTAAATTTTGGCCTAGGGTGGGTTGCTTTTTTTAGTGGAGCTATTTACTTGATGGTAGCTTCAGTTGGAATTGTTGAAACTTCTCTTTTTTCCTTGTATGGAATGTTTATTGGTGCATTTGTCCAAATGGGATTTCTTGCTTTTGCTATGTCCGAAAGGCTCAAAGGTATCCAAAAGAATTTCTCTAACTATATCGCGCTAAAGAATGAAGAACTGCATAAGATAAATGTGAGTCTTGAAAATGTCGTTCTTGAAAGGACTCGAACCATAAGACGGATTTTAGATAATGTAAAAAGTGGATTTTTCATGATCGATAGCGCCTGCTTCATTCAGCCAGGATTCACTGAATCATGTAAAAAAATTGTCAGCAATGAATTTAGGGACGGACTTACTTTGGCTAAAGCCTTTACGCTTTCACCAGATGTTGCTGCGCATATGCAATTAGCAGTTGATCAGATTTTGAACGATGGCATGCCAGAGATCGCGGCTTTGGCGCAGTTACCAGCAAGATTGGATCAAAACGATAAGGTTCTTTCATTGGCAGGCAGTGTTATTAGAAATAGTAGCAATCAAATAGAAGGTATTTTGTTTACGGTTAATGACATCTCCGAGTTAAGGGAGATTGAGAAACAAAGAGAAATCGATGAAACACTCATTATGATTCTTAAGAGAAAGCGGGAGTTTTTCGCCTTTTTAAAATATTTTGAAGAAGAGCTTGATAATTGCAAAGATTTGGTAAAAGAGGAAAAATATAGCCCAGAAATCCGCTCCTTTCTTCATACTACCAAGGGAAATGCTGCGATATTTCATCTCATGTTGCTGGTAAAGGGAATCCATGACGCGGAAGAGAAATCGGAAATATCCATGGATGACCTTTTGGCGATCGAAAGTCTTATGAGAAACTTTCTTCAGGATAATGAGGAGCTTTTGGGGATCACATACGGTGCTGAGACTCAAGAAACAATTGAAATCGAATTATCACGTTTAAATGATCTACAAAAGCAAATACTTTCTCTAAATAATGTTGAACTTATGAAAGCTAAGTTTGAATCATGGATGGCAACACAGCGGCTACGACCTGCTAAGGACTTGGTCAAACCCATGATTGAAGCTTGTGAAAAACTCGCTGTTCGTCTCGGGAAAATGGTTGAGTTTTCCTTGGAGAACGCCGACCTTCTCATGGATCCGCAAAAAGCGAGCTCTCTTTTACTCAATATTCCTCACGTCTTTCGTAATGCGATTGACCATGGTATCGAAACGCCAGCGGAACGAAGATTAAAAAGTAAAATGGGAAGAATAAAAATTTGCTTTAGAGATGACAATGGGATCTACTCAGTTCGCATCGAGGATGATGGTTGCGGTATCAATGCGGATCGTCTTGCTCAAAAAGCTGTCTCTGCAGGAATTATCACTGAGGAATACTGTTCTCATTTAACCTATGCAGAGAAATGCCTTCTCATCATGGAGTCAAACCTTAGTATTGTTTCGGAAGCTACCGATGTTTCCGGTCGAGGGATTGGGATGGCAGCTGTTAAAGAGTGCGTTATCAAAGCTGGTGGTGTCCTTGAAGTTGATAGCAAACTTGGACTTGGAACCATAATTACCATTAAAATACCTCATGAAGGTGTTACCCTTGTTAGCGCAACTTCAGAAGTTTCGAAAAAAAAGGTAGGTTGACAAATGGAGTGCGCTCCATTGATCAGCAGCAACTAAACTAATTATATAGAATCGAACCAAGACTCGTGATGAGCATGTTGCCCTCCTTGGTGCGCACGGCTCCTGAAATGGTGGCAATCTCTCCCTGGATACTGTACCCCCTACTATTAGTTTTTAATGAGGGGTCTATCACGGTCAAATCGAAGATGTTAAAATCCCTCATGGTTGTTGTTATCTGAAAGTCAACCATCGTATAATGATCATCGCTATCAGCGGTGACTGTTGCTGAACTGACAAAATCACCATATTTTAGAATCGATCTAAATGCCAGATAATCAACAGGTTCTGCAATCACCTGGCGGTCTGAAGATAACATGGCATTTGTTTGTGATACATCGACAGGTCGCAGTTCAATCATCTGCCCCTCAATGACCAAAATTATGGATGCTTTCCCTTTCGGCCAGTTTTCGACTATAAAATAGGTTGGACTATTGGTCTGCATTTCAGAACGATACAGGGAGACTTTGGGAGCAAGGTCAGCACTGCCAACTGTATCATCCTGAACGTCTGGGGCTGACGATTCGTTCTGCCCCTCATTCGGACCTTCACTGCTGACACTTTTTTTGTTTATTGAATATTTGACGTCCAATTCACTTGAACAGCCTAGC
>JBGSYX010000262.1:0-2576 GCA_041750735.1 Cyclobacteriaceae bacterium | reverse complement strand
CCAGCTTTAGGTAATTCGACGGTTCATTTGGATGCCTGTTTATTTGTTGCCTGAGATATGGGATAAATAATTCATTCTGGTTTATTTGATCTGCATGCAATTCCACAATTTCATAAGAAGCCTGACGATGGCCGCAATTTGATACTATCATTATCACAAAAAATCCAGCAGTATAAATCCGCCACATTGTGGTGAGCCTTAATTTTTGAATGATTCGTTTAAAACAGAAATTGTTCATTCATACAAAGGTAATCAATCGTCAAACAAACCGAGTTGATCTTTATTTTTCTTGAGCTTTTGAAGATCGATTTTCATCTCGATGGTATCTCCGGCGTGGTAACCTTCTTCGGGCATCTCAGACTTTGGTACTTCTGGTTTGACTTCCTCCGGAATATCCCGAGATAATTCCTTTGGCGATATGGCCGTTTCTTCAATTACCGGCGCTTCTTCAACCTCCGTAATTCCAACCTCCTGCTCTTCAACCACAGAAGTTTCGAAATCGTCAGTCATTTTGGAGTCTGAATCATCGGATTCATCCGAAATTTCCCGAAGCTTTATAATCGGGTAGTTTGAAAACCTATTGCCCTGGGCTTTCCAGCCTTTTAAAGACACTAATTCATCCAGGTGTAATACTTCCTTCTCGGCACCTTTCTTTTTCCTGAGTACAACCTCCACGGAGATGTCAGATTTCGATGAAATGAAAAGTAGTTTAGAACCCCGCGATTCACTGATGAAGATGAACTTCTTGTTTTGAGTGGTAGTCTCGATTTTAAACTTTTTGATATAGGTAAGTTTGGAACTGCCATCCAGATAGATTGCTGTAAGAACAACTTCAGGATTAAACTTCTCTAAATATTTCAGATGCTCAATATCATACCTGTTCGTTAGTTCAAATGTGGTTATTTCATAGGAACCGTCATCATTGACAGCGAGAATACTGTCAGTCGCATTGAAGTTGCCGAGGTAGCGACCCCTGTTGTCGCGGTTCAGGCGACCTATTGACTCATCATAATAGATGTCCACGCCACCAAGAGTTGACTTCCCTTCAGCCTTTAACTGGATTTTTTTAATAGGATATTTCGTCAAAATGTTGCCCCCTGCGCCGCGACCTTTTATATCCTGTGTGGAAAAGTCAAAATCAAAGAGTTTGATTTTGGCCCGGCAATTATTGCTTAGTAAAACCGACACAACCTCGGCTTCACCGTTTGGATTGGCAGTGAAGTACAGTATTTTCGATCCCTTTTCGCCTTTCGTGAGGTCGTATTCTTTATCTCGCGTAATGCCGATCACGTTGAATCGTTTTGCCATGGCGCGGCCCGATTTTCCATCGAGGTAAACGAGATTATACACCATACGCTCATCGCTTTTCTTGAAAATGCCGGCATAAAGTATATTTTTCCCAACAAAAACCTTTTCGGCGATTTTACACACCACCATCTTCCCGTCCTGGCGGAATACGATTATCTCATCCATATCGGAGCAATCGGAAATGTATTCGTCCTTCTTAAGTCCGAACCCAATAAATCCATCTTCCCGATTAATGTAAAGTTTGGCGTTGTTTGCAGCGACCACAGTTGCGGCTATGGTATCGAACGTTCTGATTTCGGTCTTGCGTTCCCGTCCTTTTCCGTATTTGTCAAGCAAGTTTTTGAAATACTCGATGGCAAATTCGATGATATGCTTCAGGTGGTATTCAGTTTCAGCGAGTTCTTCCTGGAGTTTTTTCAATAATTCATCCGCCTTGAATGCGTCATACCTGGATATTCTTTTGATTTTTATTTCTGTGAGTCGGACTATATCCTCCGCAGTGATGTCACGGTAAAACTGCGGCTTATAAGGTGTAAGTCCCTTATCTATGGTAGCGATGACGGACTCCCAGGTTTCACATTCTTCGATGTCGCGATAGATCCGGTTTTCGATGAAAATTTTCTCCAGTGATGAGAATAGGATTTTTTCCAGTAATTCCGCCTTCTTTATTTCGAGTTCCCTACGCAATAATTCTACCGTCTGATTGGTGCTAATCCTCAAAATTTCGTTGATGCTGAGAAACACGGGCTTGTCCTTAAAAATCACGCAGCAGTTTGGCGCTATGGACAATTCGCAATCCGTAAAAGCGTAAAGCGCGTCGATGGTGATGTCCGGGGAAGTATTAGGCGCAAGCTGAATCGCAATCTCCACGTCCTTAGCCGTATTGTCCACGACCTTTTTAATCTTGATTTTCCCCTTGTCGTTGGCTTTTACGATAGACTCGATGAGGTTTGTAGTCGTAGTTCCAAAAGGTATTTCGCGGATTACGAGGGTCTTTTTATCGATCTCCTCTATTTTAGCCCGCACTTTCACACGACTACCTCGCTGTCCTTCATTATAATCTGAAAAATCAGCAAATCCACCGGTCGGAAAATCCGGCAGGACACTTACCTTTTTTCCTTTTAATATATCAATTGATCCTTGAATAAGTTCGCAGAAATTATGCGGTAAAATCTTGGTCGATAAACCGACAGCGATGCCTTCAGCACCTTGGGCCAGCAACAATGGAAACTTTACTGGGCGGAATTCCAGATCCCCGTCTGGCGCAT
>JBGSYX010000261.1:0-3950 GCA_041750735.1 Cyclobacteriaceae bacterium | reverse complement strand
TGATGATAGCACTCCATTTGGTCTTGTTTGCGCGGATGATACGAGTTTTTATGTTGATGATGCTTTGTTGCAGCAAGGTAAAGAATGGAGCCTTAAGCCACCAAAAACCGGTATTCCATTCATTGATAATAACCGCGATGTTATTGGTGGCGCTCTCGGTGGATCAGTTGTTGGTGGACCTGTTGGTAGTTTAGTTGGCGCGTGGTGGGGCGATAAAAAAGGCGCACAAGATAAAATTGATGAACTCAGAAGACAGCGCCGTGACGCTGAGGCCGCTTTGGCTCAATCTAAGTTAGACCGATCCAAGGATCAAGAAAACTTTAGAAGGGAAAAAGAGACTCTTTTAGGAAGCAATACTTGCTTACAAGCTAGGGGCGATATTTATGCCTTGGCGCTCCGCTCTATAGGTGATTATCTTGGCAATTTCAACATCTGCCTTGAGAAGGCTAATTCAGATGTTTCAGCACAGGCTTGTCTTGATACTTATGTTCAAAGTGTCAACGGATTTTCAGATGTAGCAACAAAGATTGCTGGTTGTAACTAAAATGACTATGTCCCTGCGCCCAATAGTGGTGCAGGGTCAATGAAAGTAGGTAAGCATGATGAAATCAAATCACATTATTTTAGCTATGATATTGCTAAACATTGATTGCTCGCACCTAATAGCCGGCACCAATATTATTAATTTATCAAGAACTCAAGATAAAATTGTTTTGGAATCAGCCGCTGGACTGAGGGACGAGCGTGGTTTCTCTGATCAATCTGATTTCACAGTCAGATTAGGTCAAGGTTATAATTCTATAGGTGGCCTGGAGTTTTCTCAGGATCTTGGCTATTGCGTAGAGAAAGGTTCACTAGAGACTTTTGGTAACTCTCCTGGTGAAAGCCTCTCAATCTATGTGGATAACATCAGCTCTTCTGAGGAATTCTCCTCAACACTTATGACAACACACGATTTTGGCGCGGGATTCTCCATGTCATCACCGGGGAAAAAAGAAGGGGAAAAAATTAATTTTTTGTCGGCAAGTGCACAGGCAAAAGGTAAAAACTCTACGTTAAGAAAATATGAGTCACGATATAACTATGTTTATGTTCAAGTTCGAAAGAATTTTGAAGCAGAAATGCTAGCAAAATTCGAAATACCCGCTTCAAATTTGACATATTTCTCAGCTCGTCCCAATGAATTTTTCTCTAAATGTGGGGATAAATTTGTTTCTGGCGTTAAAAAAGGGTCTGAAGTCATTGGGGTTCTTCGTTGTGAAGCAATTTCTTCAGAGCAAAAAGTTAATCTTGATGGAATGATTAAAGCTAGTGCTGGTTACAAAGCATTTACAGCTCAAGGAGAAGTTACTAATTTATTGGAGCAGATAAAAAAGACTACCAATAACAACTGCCAGATGATTGTCACTGCGCAGGGAGGCAACGGTACCTACGATATTAAGGATTCTGCAAATTTCATAGCTAGCGCGATTAATTATGTTTCAGGGGCGACGCTGACAACAGCAAAGCCGCTAGAATATATTACAACAGCTTATAGTGCTGTCATAAACTTAGATTTTAGCGCAAATGTCCTTGATAAAATTGATTTAAACCTCAAATCTCAACGAGATTTCGTGGAGTCAAAAAAAGTTCAAATTGATATAAATCTCGATATGTTAGAGATTTTATCAAGGAGCGGGAATGCCAACCTTGTCGCTTCGAATCTAGCAGCATCGCAAATTGAAAAATTCGCTCAGCAGATTGCATCTTGCGTAAAAGATGTTTATAACGAGGCTGCATGTAAAGATCCAAGTTCAGCATTTAGGCTGCCACCAGGAGCCATTCTTAGACCGTCGAGGCCATAACAACAAAAACATAGGGACATAAAATAATGAAAAAAATTAGTTGCTTATTTGTTTTGCTATCTACACTTATTATAGTCAATGCGTGTGGAGATAAATCATCTAAAAAGAAAGATAATGCTATCGCCCCACCGACAAACAACAAACCATCAGCTCTGGATACAAGCTTATTACCAAAGGCTATATTCAATTTTACGTTATCTTCTGAAAAGTGTCAGAACATTCTGACGTTTGTTGAAAATTATCAACGCCAGTTTCTACCCAAAATGAATCTTATTATTGATGGCGACTGCTCCTATTCGTCTAATCAGGGTAAAATTTTTCGCTCAGTCGAATTTCATGACGGCGATAATTCTATTGCCACCGTGCAATTTGCTCTAGATTATACCGATACTCAGGACATTGATAAAAAGCCAAGAGGGGAACTTCTTTCTAAATGGAGCGCCAATCCTAGCTCAGAGCTTCTAGGAAATCTAGCGGCTACGTTTACTAAGTGGGTTGATGAAAATTCATTAACTGGTCGCGAAGCTTGTGAAAAGCTACAGATCAGTGCTGAAGACTGCATCAAAAAATCCCAGCTACCAGCGGTCAGCACAATTCAGCAGTAAATATAGCATCTTTAACTCTTCTTCAAGAGGGTCACGGAGCTTTTGTTTTGGAGTAGAATCTCATGTTTTTTAAAAATCAAAATCTCTTGTTTTTGTCGCTTATTTTACCAATAGTTGCGTGTCAGCCTGGTGATAAAAGTTCCTCTTCAAAGGCGATACTAGAGCCCAATATTCCATTTAACGTTATAGATCAAAGCCACTGGGTTTATGAAAGTGTAGGTGTTGTTTCCTCTGACGCAATAAAAGGTACAGCCTTTTTTGTCGGAAAAAATCTTTTGGTAACTAATCATCATCTTACTGAAAGTTGTGATCTATCGCATTGTGATTTGCTGTTTAACGGGAAATATCATGTCAATCTTGTCGCTCGTCGTCTTTATCCAGATGTAGCACTTCTTAGGGTGGTTGGTTTAAATGATGAGATTAACGTGAAAGCTTTGGCTCTAGGAAATTCCCCTGAAGTTGATGAGCCTATCTCAGTCGTTCAAGATGTCGGACTAAGCGACGAAGTGGAAGGACCAAAGCTATCGATTGATAGCGGCAGAGTATTGGTTAAGAGTGAAGAGGTCTATTGGAGTGAGATTGGCTATACCGTCAATACACAACCAGGTTCTTCAGGAGCGGCCATTCTTAACGCCAAAGGAGAGGTCGTTGGTATTCATAAGGGATATAGCAATAAAAATAAGGTCAATATAGCAACAACAGTTGATAGTATCGCCTTACTTCTTGCTCATGATCTTGTAGCCGAGTTCAATTTGCTAATCGATAAGTTTGAGAAATTGGATGATGACCGTGTCAAATATGACCTCGTGCAGATCTACCTTGAAGCGGATGCCAGCGATCCGTCGGCTCTAAATAAAATTCGAGATCGGCTTTGTACTTCTCAGAAAAGAAGCAGTTTAAAGTTTTACTTCAGCAAAATTAGAAAAATAAATATAGAGTGTTTGTAATTTAAGAAAATGCCTGCTCCTCCTCGTTAAAAGGAGACTTTGTGGCAGTTAAATATAAAATACGGAGACCAATGAATAAAACAAGAACGTTGCAATTAGTCCTTATCGGGGTTGCAATATTGCAGCTCACTTTTAGCATTATCTACATCCTAAAGTCTGACTACACATCAGCCGGCGTTTTCGGGCTTTGTGGCATCATTACATTGATCATAGGTTTAAAAAAATGAAAAAATGTTTCTTATTACTTGCCTTTTTACTGTTTTCATCATCCAGCGCATTTGCGGATGTTTGCTACACCAAAGTTAGCAGTGACCCTTATGCGCTCTACGAGGGCCGTGAGCTTGAAAGCCTGAGTTGCCAGCAAAAAAGCAGCCTCTCGCGGGTGCTAAAAAACACCATGTACGCCTTTGAAGTGACAGGAACTGCTTGCGCCATGATCCCTCACCCTGCGATGAGGGTTTTGGGTATAGCTGTTGATCTTCATGGTCTTATGATCGGCGGCCTTGAGCTTTATATTGACTCGCTCGATTGCAAAGACGATGAGAAAACGAGAA
>JBGSYX010000260.1:0-4931 GCA_041750735.1 Cyclobacteriaceae bacterium | reverse complement strand
GCAGCCCTGGATTCACCTGGTTTCTATTATCACAGGCTTGGTACTTTTTTACATCGGTTGGACCGGCAAGCCGGCCATGGTATTGGTGCTAAAGAATAAAGAGGAAGTCATATTCTATCTCCCATCCGTTTCAATAAATCTCCAGGCATTTATGGATTTTGCGAACGCCTTCATCTGTCCCGGGAAAAACCAGCCTTTCAGCACGCTCATTTATGTAGAATGGCCGGGCGTCACCGAGACACTTTTCAATCTTGATCATCCTATAACTAAATTATTTCCTGTGTATGGATATACTTTCCGTCAGTTGTCAACAGTGCCCCTTGGTGGAGTAAAACTTATCGCCTTTGACCCTGTCCAAAGTGGAAGGGAAATAAAGTTTGAATATGACAATGCGACAAAACTATTTCGACCATTGATCGATGGACCATTAAGACCGGAATCTCGTGTCGATGTACCCTCCCGGATTATGTAATTATATTTATTTAATGCACCGACATTTTCTTTAACTTTGACTTGCAGTCGAACACATAAAACCCATAGAAAAGAGATAGTTGAGAAAGCTGTTAAGGACACCACAGAAAATTGATACCTCCCGAATATTCGGGCCCATACTTGTTGACAATGAAGTATGGCCGGTTGTGAAAATGGCCAGAAACCGCAAGGAATTCATGGAAAGGGTGATCGATGAAAGTTTTATGCGGTTGAAAAATCTTCGTCCGGGCACAAATAGCCTCATCGACGAACTCGAACTCACCCGGTATAATGAAAAACTTCGCTACAAGACAAATCCATGGAAGGTTGACCCCGAAGATGACTTTGTCTTTTGGAATAGTGTGAAATCCAGGCTTGTTGATTTAGAAACGGTTGATAAGAGTGAAAAAGAAAAGCAGGCCGACGCCATTCTTCAGGATATTATTTCGCGATATGTCCATGAAATAACAGGCAATTTCAAACCTTCTCATTACCGACTGGCACGACGCATCATTGAATTCGGATTTTCGCGGTTACTGAATGCCTCCCGTATCAAGGGGATCAGCGCTTTATGGAAAGGCAACCTCACGCTTCAGGACAAAATCCACATTACTGGTGAGACGGAACAGATCAGGAAACTTGCCAAAATCGGCACCATCGTCATGGTTCCTACGCACTTTTCCAATATCGATTCCATCCTCATCGGTTGGGCCATTCATACACTTGGCTTGCCGCCATTCATCTATGGCGCCGGTCTCAACCTGTTCAATACTGAAATATTCGCCTACTTCATGAACAGCCTCGGCGCTTATAAGGTCGATCGCCGAAAGAAGAACCTCATATACCTGGAATCGCTCCGCACTTACAGCAGCCTGGCTATACGAGATGGTTGTCACAGCCTCTTTTTTCCAGGTGGCACCAGATCGCGTTCCGGTCGGCTCGAAACAAGGCTGAAGCTCGGACTTCTTGGTACCGCCGTGGAAGCACAGCGAATTAATTACCAGCAGAATGAATCTGGCCGACAAAGTAAAATATTTGTTGTCCCCGTAGTCATCAACTACAACTTTGTGCTTGAAGCTCCGGCGCTTATACGCGATTATCTGGAGCAGAAAGGACAGGAGCGGTACTATGCCGAAGGCGACAATTATGCAAAATCAGGCCGGATACTCAAATTCCTTGTTGAATTTTTTACAAAAGGAAACAACATCTCTGTATCAATTGGCAGGGGCTTGGATCTTTTTGGCAATTACGTTAACGACGAAGGCATGAGTATAGACCACCATGGGAATCGAATTAACACGCGGGAGTACTTTATGTATAAGGGTGAAATAACGGCTGACACTCAACGTGAAGTAGAATATACGCGCATGCTTAGTGAAGTGATTGTAAAAGAATACCATCGGATCAACAGAGTTCAGGCGAGCCACCTGGTGGCATTCACGGCCTTTCAAATATTGAGAAAGAAACACAATAACCTCGATTTTTACAGCTTGCTGAGACTGCCCGTCGATGAAATCGAAATCGAATATGGCGAATTCAGAAAGGCATTTTCTCGAATGAGGGATAGGGTCATTGATCTATTCAATGCAGACAAAATTGATATCGCCATCCACCTCATAGGTGAAATCGATGAAGTCATTGATCTGGGCATTTCCAACGTCGGGATGTATCATACATTGCGCCCATTATTGAAAAATCAAAAGGGCAACATCATTACACAGGACATGAACAACCTGTACTATTATCACAATCGAACAGAAGGGTATGACCTCGAAAAATTCATCTGATAAACCTGTCGGTGTAATTGGCGCGGGAAGCTTCGGTTCGGCCATAGCCAATATTCTTGCAAGAAATACTGATGTACTGTTGTATTCAAGGAAGCCGGAGGTGGTGAAACAAATTACTGAATCTGGAACACTACAGGGCCAGAAACTCAGTGATCGGATTGTTGCCACGGGCAATCTCCAGTACCTGGCGACACAATGTGATGTAATTTTTCCAATTGTGCCATCTGACAATTTTCCACAAATGGTAGATGAATTGTCACCATTCATCAAACCATATCATATACTGATTCATGGAACCAAGGGCCTTTTTGTAGCGAAGGAAGGCTGGGAGGCAGACCCTGAAATCAAGATATCAAAAGACGACGTGTACACCATGAGCAGGCTGATCCGTGAAAAAACGCTCGCTGTGCGCGTTGGTTGCCTCGCCGGCCCAAACCTGGCCAAAGAACTAGCAGATAACCAGCCAGCAGCTACGGTGGTTGCCAGTCGATTTAATGAGGTGATTGCAGAAGGACAGCGGCTCTTGCGCAATGAACGGTTTCAGGTTTATGGCAGCAGTGACCTTGTTGGGATCGAGTTGACGGGCGTTCTGAAAAATGTGATCGCTATAGCAGCAGGAGCGCTGAGCGGTATGGGTTACGGAGAAAATGCGCGCTCCATGCTCATCAGCCGGGGACTTATCGAGATGATTTATGTTGGTCATTTGCTTGGCGCCGACACGAAAGCTTTCCTTGGTCTGGCAGGTATTGGTGACCTGGTGGCAACCTGTTCCAGTAAGTACAGTCGCAACTTCACGGTTGGTGAACGCCTTGGAAAAGGGGAAAGAATTGAGGAAATAATGCTTTCAATGGACGAAACCGCAGAAGGTATCAATACCATCCGTATCATCGTTCACCTGTTGAAAGAGTATCATTTAAGAGCGCCGATTACAGAATCCCTCAATAAGGTTCTCAATGGAGATATGACGATTGAGGAAGCGCTTAGATTCCTTATGAAATCTCCGTTCAATATCGATTTTGACTTTCTCTAAATGAACGAATTAATTCATTGTCTTTCATTTTGTTAATCCGTAACGGTGGTCGTTGAGAAAGCGATTATTTTTAAATACTCCCTTTCGGAAAGTACCCTCCAGTTGAAAGCCACATTTTTCCAGCACCCGTTGCGAGGCGATATTTCCTTCAAAAACCGATGCAAAAATCCGCTGCAGGCCCAGACTTTTAAAGCCGTATTCCACGATAAGTGCTACAGTGGCAGTGCCAATTCCTTTGCACCAGAATGGTTCTCCGATCCAATAGCCGATTTCAGCGCTATGTCGGAGGATATCTTTCTGTAGCGTCAGGCTGATGACACCTGTGAATTTATGTTCATATTCAATGGCAAAGTCCACCTGGATTTCCTTCATTTTAATAGCATCGATAAATTTCAATGCATCATTTTCAGTATAGGGATATGGAAATTCATCACGGAGATTGTTCCAAATACGCTTATTATTTGCCAAAGCTGCCATCACTTCTTTGTCGGAGTAGCGCAAAGCGCGAAGGATTATAAGTCCATTTGTTAATTCCATTTTGACATGTTTTGAGCAGATTGTATAGTGAAAATTGGTTTTTTTTCTAACTTGGTATATATCTTAAGTTTTTTAAATCCTGATCCAATGAGGTCATTTTTAGGATTCCTGATTTTGGTTGCTTCATCCTCAATTATACAGGCCCAGGAATATATTGTCAAGGATTCTGCATTTACCTCCGGTATAGTTACCCCCTTGGGAAATTATAAAGTTCAGTATAGAAAGTATAAGAATGACGCGCCCACCGTCTATACCGCAGATGAAATTAAGGAATATAGACATAGGGGTGAGGAATTCGAATCAGTATTTCTGGATGGTGAACAAAGATTTATTAAAAGACTCACCTATGGAGCAATTAAGCTATACACTTATAAAGGCTACTACATTCGAACAAAGGATTCAAATCTGCTTTTACTTCAGAAACATGATTTTCAGGAGATTCTGCAAAACAATACTGATTGTGCCCCTGTAGAGAATATAAATAAAGTTAGGTACACGGCGATTTCAATAGGTCATTATATTGATGATTGGAATCATGGCGTGTGTAAATTGTCAGATTTTCCTTACAGGCGGATTGGTTTGTATGCAGGCGTGAATAACCTAACGTTTCATGTAACTTCTCATGTTGCCCCATCCGGAAGTGGGTCTTATTCCGCTCCATCTTTGGCTCTGATGGTTGATTTTCCATTTTTTACACCGCGATCCATGTACCTATCCGCTGAAGTGCATTGGTTAAATGGTCAGCCTCTAGTGGAAATGTCTGATGATGCTTCAACCTATTTTATGGAACTTAATGTCAAGGGTGTTCAATCAATGGTAAATTTCCGACGTCAGTTTAAAGGTAAAAGTTGGATACCCTTTGTAAAAGGAGGTGTGGTGATTTCTTATCTGAACTTGAATTCACCAACCGGTATAATATCAAGTTATCAATCTGGCAATATTGTTGATATCCGGCAAAACAAAATTGAAGACGCATCAAATGTTTTACTTGGATTTGATGCTGGTCTCGGAATTGAGAGGTCGCTGAAAAACAGAATGAGTTGTTCTGGAGAAATTAAATACCTGAATACACTCAAGGGAGAATTTGGTTCCCTACAGATGAATTA
>JBGSYX010000259.1:0-6809 GCA_041750735.1 Cyclobacteriaceae bacterium | reverse complement strand
CAAACTGTAACTTTCATACGATCATTAGAACAGCCCTCCGGCTGAATTGTTTAATATTTTGAGTCAAAAATTCAACAAAAATTTTCACGAGCCTCAAAAACCGTATTTGGCAAGGAAAAGACCCCAAAGGTAAACAAATTTGGATTAGGAGAATTTGTCTATTTACAAACTAACATACCATGCGCCCTGGTCTTTGATGACATGGGTTTTTGATTCTTTTCTTATAGTAAGTTTACGTGAGGCTCTGTTGATAACTAAAACATCGTAGTCAAGATTCGCAGGTATCGCTATTGCATTGTCCTGTAGAAAGAGGAAGTCAACTTTTAGTGGTAATTCGGCAGTGGAAGGTATAGATTCTTTCAAATACAATAATGATTTACCATCAACTACCATAAAGTCATAGTCGCCCGATGACTTGGCCCCGGATAGTTGAGAGAGTGGTTTCACTTCTGTGATGCCATGATATCGGCGGTTCGGCAAAACACTATAATTCAGTTCCTCATCAATGGCGTTGCCAGTAGTAAAACAGGTTTGGCCAAGAAATAAATCGATTACTGATCCCGCCCTTGTACTGTAACATGTCACATTAATTTGTCTGGTTGAATTGTAAAAATCGAGGGTAGCGTAAAAAAGGGTGGTAATTAGTACGAGAGTGAAAAAGCGGAAAATCACCAGTTGCCTGGTTTCGACAAATCGGACCAAAAATGCCACCAACACCATGAGCAGGAAAACCATTGGCACCTTTAAATGTAGGTCTTCTATGGCGGTTATAGGTAGTTTACTAAATAAAACCATGATGTCGTTATAAGCGCCGATCCACACTGAAAGGAATTTTCCAAGCAATGATGCTGCAGGTACAAATCCTGAAAATACTATGAGCACTATTCCACCAATCATTACTACCGATGCCGTCGGGATGGCAATCAGATTAGTTAAAGCGAAAAGAGCGGGAAACTGTTGAAAATAGAAGATCGTAACCGGAAATGTTGCAATCTGGACGGAAATAGAAAGGGCGGTAATCTTCCAGAAAAAATCAGCGACCGTATTTTTAACTTTAAGCCAGCCATAGATGGAATTATACAGATAAACAATCCCAAAAACCGCCAAGTAGGAGAGTTGAAAAGAGACGGAATAAATAAGCGCTGGCGAAAACACCAGAATAAAAAAAGCTGAGGCAAAAAGGGTATTGTATATACTGTTGTCGCGTCCGATGAGCCTGGCTACCAGAAAAAAACTAAACATAGTGGCGGCGCGCAGTACGGAAGGCGAAAGCCCAGTAATCAAGGCAAAACTCCAGATTCCGACAAGGATACCTCCGTAATATAAAAGCCTGAAACGCCCAAAGTTCAGGAATGAAAGCAAAAAAGAAAGAGTAAGGTATATAATACCGACATGCAAACCAGAAACTGCCAGGATATGCGAAGTGCCTGTGGATTGGTAAGCAAAAACCATTTCCGGGCTCACCTCATTTCTTCTGCCGAGGATCATTGCACGTGCCACATTCAACTCGCGCTCGTCCGATATGTATTTGCCGAGCAAACCGTCCAGGTAGTCAGCCGAACGGGAGGCAATTTCATAAATGGAAGGCAGGCGTTTATCCGGAAGAAGATTATAGTTGTATACAAAGCCCTGTATCCATATACCCTTCCGTTGCAGATAAAGTGAATAGTCGAAGGCATGTGGATTTTTATTGCTTTCCAACAACGACAGGCTTCCCTTTATTAATAGCAAATCCCCGAATCGCAGCGGGTCTTCGACAGAATCTTTGACATAAATTATTGCTTCTTTATTCAGTTTGTTCCAGCGATCACCTATCAATGCATCCTCAATCTTTACCTGGTAACGTACAGACCGGGCGGTTTTTTCAGGCGTTCCAACAATTTTAGCCGTATAAAACTTTACTTCATAAAATAGATCCGTAATGGAATGTGAAGGCTTTTCATCAGCAATTGTGAACTCAATTGACAAAAAACCAAGCAAAACGAAACCAACGAATGTAAAAAATGCTGGGGCAAGTATGGAAGAGATTTTTTTACTAGGAATTAATATAAATCCAATACCGACCATGGCAGCAAGACCAATCATAAATGTCGAATCTGTCAGTACATCGGAAAAGAACTGCTGAAGCAACACTCCAAGAATGAAGGAGGCGGTAATTCTAAGGAAGGGTATGTGGTTCCAGCGGATCACTTTTTGGTTACCTGAATATTATGACAGGAATATACCAAAAATATCCAAATAGGATTATTCTGTTTAGATATTGGATTGAAAAAAGGAATTGTGTTCTTGTATTTTGCCCAATATAAAATCTCCAATATAAAATTGGGAGATTCATTAATTCTGGAGAAAATTAGAGGCGCGCTTGCCGAAAAGAGCTTATTAAGTTTTATCTTTTGGCCAAAAAATTTTTAGGCCGGAAACTTTTTTACAACACTGAATGGATCAGGAAATTCTTTCCGCACTTGTCAATGCATCTCATGAAACAATAATGGCTACTGATTATTCAGGAGAAATATTGTTTTGCAATTATTCGAGCACCAGTCTGTTCGGACTTACCGTTGAGGAGCTGAAAAAGGAGAATTTTTTCAATCTACTTTATGAGCAGGACTTGAAGGAAATGAGGCATATCGTTCGCCTGCTTCCTGAGCACGGAAAAAGCGGACTTTCATACCTGGCCAGGTTTAAAAATGCCAACAATGATCTCCCATTGAAAGTCGAGGCTAAAAAACTCTCGGTACAGGGTAATATGCATCTGCTTTTCATCATTACTCCACACACCAAAGAAGAAGAAGAAGCCCATAAATTATACCGCCTTTTAGCTGAAAATGCGTACGACATCAACATCATGTTTGAAAATGATGAACTGATCTACGTGAGCCCTTCAGTGCGCGATTTTCTGGGGTATGAAGAAGCCGAGATCGTCTCCATGGATACCTGGCTGGCCCTCATTTACAAGGAAGACAGAAATGAATATCTGAGTCAGTTGGGTGAAGATCGGCGGAACAAAGCGCCTTTTAGTTACTACACCTACCGGCAAAGACACAAAGATGGGCGATATCGCTGGTTTGAAACAAAAATCCGACGTGAATTCAGGGAGAGTGATGTGATGGTGGAAATGGCCACCTCTGTGGATATCACTACCCGGAAAAAATTTGAAAAGGAACTGGCCCTGCAAAAAGAATTCATTGAGCAACTTTTTGATACTGACCCGAATCTCATTTTTGTTCGCGATGGCAACCGTCAGATGATTTATTGCAACAGAGCCGTGGCGGAATTGGTGGGCATGACACGTGACGAATTCCTTTCTGTAGAGAATAATATGTTCCCCGCTACCCCTGATCAGACGGAAAAATACTTTGAAATGGAACAGCGGGTGATAAATCAGGGAGAAGAACTGATGCTCGAAGAGCAAATCCCCGATAGCAAAGGCGTAATTCATTATTATCAGACTATTAAAAAGCCATTAAAAACCCAGGATGGCGATGTATCCATGTTGAACATCTCGACAAACATCGATCGCATCAAATATTACGAAAAGGAAACCCAAAACGCCATGAAGGCGCGGAATGAATTCTTCTCGTCGATGAGTCATGAGATTCGCACCCCGATGAACGCCATTTTGGGTATGGCAGAATTACTGATAAGCAGGAATCCGCGTAAGGACCAGGTGAAGCTGCTAAAAACCCTGCAATATTCTTCGAAAGGATTGCTCACATTGATCAACGACATACTCGATTTCTCTAAAATAGAATCCGGAAAAATAGAGGTTGAGGCCATCAATTTTAATCTTCGTGAACTCGCTGAAAACGTTCTCGTTGGGCTTCGGCCAAAAGCGCTGGACAAAGACCTTAAAATATCCAGTAGGGTGGACCAGGCAGTACCGGAGGTTGTAAACGGTGATTACGTGAAGCTGAACCAGATACTCAACAACCTGCTCGGTAACGCCATTAAATTTACCGATCGCGGCAAAATTGAATTAGTTATTTCCATGACAACGCGGTCAGATAAAGAATATATGCTTCGCTTCGATGTCATCGATACCGGTATAGGTATAGAGGCGGAAAAGCTAAAATTTATATTTGAGCCATTTCATCAAGCAAATACAAATACGACACGACTTTATGGCGGTACTGGTCTTGGCTTAACTATTGTCAAAAACCTTGTCGAGCTTCAGAAAGGTACTATCGAGGTGAAAAGTCAGCCAGGCGAAGGCTCCACCTTTTCCGTGAAAATGCCTTTTAAATTCGCCGATAAAGGCCAGTCCATAAACCATCTGCCCGATACCAAAATCCGAGACTTCAAATGGAAAATGAAGCTGAAGGTTCTTTATGTGGAGGATGTGTCAACTAATCAATTCCTCATTGAGGAAATCCTGGGCGACTGGGGGGTGAAAGTAATCATGGCTTCAGATGGCTTTGAGGCTCTGGAACTCATCAAGGACAAGTCGTATGACTTAATACTGATGGATATCCAGATGCCGGGAATCGACGGTCTTGAAACCACACGTAGGATACGGGCACTGAATGACAAGTATTTTCAAAATATACCCATTTTGGCACTTACGGCAAGTACCACGGAAGCGACCAGAGACGAGGTTTTCCTTAGTGGAATGCAGGATTTTGTACTGAAACCCATCGACGTGAATGATTTGCGAACCAAAATCGTCGAGCACACCCATCGGACAGATGAGTTCAAGGATATTAAAATTATCGATACCGGTATTCCCGTGGAGGAAAAGAACACCAAAATTGTCTTTGACCAAACGGATAAACTGTTTCTCGGAAATCTGGTTCGTTACCAGGAATTTCTGAAAATGACCATTGAGGAATTTCGCATCAATCTTGACCTGTTAAAATCAGCCATTCTGGATGGCGACCTTAATCAATTCAGAGCATTGCGGCACCGCATGAAAAGCATCATGGCTACTTTCGGCATGGCAGAACTTTTACGAGTTTTGGATAATGTGAAAAGTAAAATGCAGGAAGAAAATATGACTGCAAGAGATAAGAAGGAGTTCAACCAGATACTGGACTATCATATACAGTTTTTATTGGATTCACTCTCCAATAAACTCGCCTCGCTCAAGTGGCAATAAGCTCAGGAAAGTACCATCTTATAGTGGTCAATATCGCATTCCTGGAACATTTCCCCTATCGGTTTGAATCCAAATTTGCTATAAAGCGACATAGCCGACAGTTGCGCGTGCAGGTAATGCATACGACCTGATAATTCCGGATTCTTCTGGATATCCTGAAGAACAGCGTGAACCAGGGCGCTGCCAATTCCCTGGCCTCTATAATTTTCCAAAACGGCAAATCTTTCCAGTTTCACACCCTTATCTGTTATTCGCCAGCGCGCGGCGCCGCATGGAATTCCATTAACTTTTGCAAGAAAATGCCGGCATTCATGTTCGTATTGATCTATTTCCTCGTCGGCTGGTACGTTTTGACCTATTACAAAAACCTCATAGCGTACGCGATGGGCAATCTCCAGATCGGCGGAATCCACAATCTTAATAACTTCAACAGGCGGTTTCTCAACCCTTTTTGTTGAACCGGTCATATGCTTTAATGATTTCTTTAACAACCGCATGGCGCACCACATCATTTTCATCCAGCTCAACAAATCCGATGCCTTTGACGCCATTCAACACCTGAGAGGCTTCGTCAAGTCCTGATTTTTGATTTGGTTTTAGATCTACTTGCGTACGGTCGCCGTTGATAATGAGTTTTGAATTTTGACCAAGACGTGTTAGGAACATCTTAATCTGCATTGGCGTAGTATTCTGGGCTTCGTCCAAAAGTATAAAGGCATTGCTGAGCGTTCTGCCTCTCATATACGCCAATGGGGCAATTTCTATGACTCGGTTCTCGCGATAGAATTTGAGCTTTTCGCTAGGGATCATGTCATCGATAGCGTCATAGATCGGTTTCAGGTAAGGATCGATTTTTTCCTGTAGATCGCCTGGAAGAAAACCGAGGTTTTCTCCAGCTTCCACGGCTGGTCTGGTGATGATGATTCTTTTAATTTCCTTGTTTTTCAATGCACGCACAGCCAGGGCAACCGCGATATATGTTTTCCCGGTTCCTGCCGGGCCGATGGCAAAAACTACATCGTGCTTGTTTACGGCCTCAACGAATTTCTTTTGATTTGGCGTTCTCGACCTAATTGGAGCGCCGCGTGTGCCAAAGATCAGCACATCTTCCTGGCTCATCTCCAGCGCCTGATTCCCCTGTTCTAGGTACGTCTGAACATTTCCCGATGTAACATGACCAAATTTGTGATAGTGCTCTATCAGTGAGTTCAGCAATTCGTTCACACGGAGTATTTCACTTCCTGCTCCCTGGATGCGAATTTCATTACCTCTGGAAATGATTTTTGTTGCTGGAAAGGAATCTGCTACCGCTTTGATGTTGTTGTTGTCAACCCCCAGAAAATCGACCAGGGAAATGTTTTCCAACGTTATTACTTTCTCTACCAAACGTGTTTTAATTAGTCGTTTACCTTATCGCTAATGTTTAAAAAATCTTACTTTTGCCAAGGCAATAATACACAATAATTCCAATCCTTCTATGGCGCTGATTACTTTTATGTCTGACTTCGGAATGAGCGATCATTATGTGGCGGCCGTAAAAGCAAAAATTCTTTCCATCAATCCCAGTCTCAGGATTATTGATATCAGTCATGAGATTGAGCCCTTTAATCTTGCACATGGTGCCTTTGTATTGAAATCAGTTTATAAGGATTTCCCGAAAGGAACTATCCATCTTGTGGCCCTTGATGACCACTCCGGAAGCAACAACCGTTGC
>JBGSYX010000258.1:0-8701 GCA_041750735.1 Cyclobacteriaceae bacterium | reverse complement strand
AGAGCAGTGTCGGGTATTTTTTTGCCGGATCAAAGTCAGGCGGATAGATGACCCACACGAGCATTTTCTTGTTGTCGGTGGTGGTCACGTAGCGCCTTTCCACTTTACTCATGCCAATACTTTTGTAGGCTGCATCGTTCGCGTGGGTGAGTTGCGTCATAGCACCATCCGTGAGATTCACCGCATAGAGTTCATCCGCATGGTTCATATCCGTTCGGCTGATGATCATCGAAGTTCCGGCCAGGCCAACCAGGGATTTCACATCGAACTCCCCTTTGGTAATTTGTTTAACAACTGGCATTTTTTTGGTTTTCCCTGGGTAATCAACCTCGAATAACTGCACAGTTCCATCGATAGCCGCATTGAAATACAGTCCAGAGCCATCGGCTTTCCAAAGGAACGATTCCACTGTAC
Source organism: Cyclobacteriaceae bacterium (assembly GCA_041750735.1). Taxonomy (GTDB): domain Bacteria; phylum Bacteroidota; class Bacteroidia; order Cytophagales; family Cyclobacteriaceae; genus JAAUQL01. The sequence continues at coordinate 8,287 of JBGSYX010000258.1, read as the reverse complement.
CATCCCACTGCGCAGTGAGGTTTGTTTTAACGTCACCGGCCATGATGAAAATGTCGTTTTTATCTGCTTCGTAGCCGTCATTTTTCATGCTCAGCCAAGCCAGGGCGCCTTGTGCTGAAAAGGCGGGCTGAGTATCGTAACCCATCATGCCTTCGGTAAGGTTAGTGGTTTTGCCTGATGCGATATCGTAGGCATACAAATCAGTATTGGTACTTAGCGCATAATCTGTCCCGAATTTTTTCTTTGCCACATAAACCACTGTTTTCCCATCCGGGCTCCAGGTGTAATCTTCTTCGCCTCCAAATGGAGTTTGAGGACAATTATAAGGCTCACCTTCCATAATGTCCTTTCCATTTGCTTCGAGGCCTTTGTAAAGAAATAAATGACTGAATTTCCCATCTTCCCATTTATCCCAGTGACGATACATGAGATCGTCGTAAATCATTGCGTTTGACTTCGGAAGGTCAGAATAATGGTCAGCGCCATAGATGCTCATTACTTTCACTTCCTGAGCGGCAATGCGGTATTCACCAGTTGGTGAAATGTGCCTGTCATGCACCAGAGAGGTTCCGTTCATAATTTCAACAGGTTGGCCTCCTGTTACTGGAATAATGTATTGTTTGGACGTGCTGCCATTAGTGGCCATGTCATATTTCCGGACGGAGAAAACCACTGATTTCCCATCTTTTGTTACACCCTGCGCACTCACCCTGCCAAGCTGCCACAAAAGTTCCGGCGTCATGTAGTTTTGTGCCGACAGCGCTGTAAACAGGAAAATTCCCATTACTGATAAAAAAGCCCTCTTCATAGTTTCGTATTTAATTCGTTAAGTCCACAAAAAAAGTTAATAAACTCATTGGATACTCAAAACCTGGCCATCTTTTTCCAACGATTTGCGAATTTCACCATAGGGGACGTCATGGATTTTTCGCCCTTTTTCCAGGGCGAGTATGGCTACGGTGCCCGCGCTGTGGCCGAGTATCATAAAAACCGGTTCCATACGAATAGAACCATAGGCGATATGCGAACTCGAAAGACAAACGGGGACAAGGAGGTTATCGCATTCATCAACCTTAGGCAAAATAGAGCCAAGGTCAATCTGGTAGGGTTTTTCGGGATGTACGCCAATATCGCCTTCGTTCTGCGCAAATCCTTCTGGCGTGATATAGCGCTGCACGTTGTGCGAATCCATGGTGTAGGATCCCATGCCAATGGGTTGAAGTACTGGTGTTTTGCCTAATATTTCATGTTCAGTCATGACGTACTGGCCGATCATACGCCGCGCTTCGCGGACGTATATTTGATGTGGCCAATTGCCGTTGTCCCGGAATTCATCAACAGCTAGTCCGTAATTTGCCATTTCGGTGCGTATTTCCACTGGAACTTTTTCATCATTTGCCAGAAAGTACATCAGGCCTTTTTGATAATCTTCATGCTCTTTTAGGATCTCTTTTCGTCGTTCATAGATTGCTTCCGGGTAGTCGTAGTTCATACCGATATTATCCGTGCTGAATGGTCCGTGATTGTTTGTATCTGTTTTGCGGTTGGGGATTGGATCATATTTATGGAAGACTTCACGCCAGCCTGAATCGAAAATTCTGGCCAGTAACTCATATTGGTAAGGATCGTAATTTTCCGGTTTTGGAAATGGAATCCGGTTTTCAGGATGATTGGAAAGGCACATGCGATAGCAGTAGGCTTGTATGCGATCATCTCCTTCACCATTAATCCCCGGGCTTTCCGTAGAGATTTTAGGTAACGCGCCACTCGATGGGTCACCGGGTATCACATATGGATCAATATTGGACGCCATATGATGGCCATGGTGAAATACGCCTGTCTGAATGCCATTCCACGTTTCGCCATATAACGAGTTAGCTTCCCTGCCGACTGTATATTTCACTCCGGCAGTAGCCATGAGGTCACCTTCATAAGTAGCATCAATGAATATCTCAGCTTCAAAAACTTTCCCAGATAAGGTCTTTATGGATTTTATATGATTATTTTCTTTTGAAACACCGCTTTGCCGGTCGAGCCATTCATCCCGGAATGCGGCGATTTTATTTTCACTGATGAAATCTTCAAACACCTGCTCGGCTACATGCGGTTCGAAAATCCACATGGTGCGATTCTCGCCATCGATTGCTGCAGTACCTTGGCCGCGGTTGCCATATTCATCACGCTGTTGCCATTTCCAGGTTTCCGGCATTTGGTAATATTTCCAGATACGGTGGTAAAACTCACGAGAAAGTCCCCCAATTACCTCTTTGTTTCCGGTATCCGTCCAACCTAGTCCGCCGGAGGATAGTCCGCCAAGGTGTATTTCGGGGCAAACGACGACGACCGATTTTCCGGATTTGGCAATTTGCACGGCTGCAGTGACTGCGGCTGAGGTACCTCCATAAATGAGCACATCGCTTTGATAAAATGAATCTTGAGTTTGATTTAAGTCACAACCTATAAGGGTGATTACTCCTAAAAAAAATATACTGAATTTCATATTGATTTTGGGTTAATGAAGTTTAGGTGAAGGTAAAGCAGAAACATCAAATTTTCCATAAAAAGCTATGGACAAACTCATAAAGCATTAACTTCTAGTCAAAAAACCACCAACTTAAACACAATTTGCATGGGTATTTTTCAAATTCATGGATATATGGCTATTTTTGCATCACGGAAAACCAACTGTTGGCGACCCGTTTCTGACTACTAAATAAAGTGTTATGATGAACGTAAAAAATGATCTAAAAGTCGAGAAGGCATGTGAAGCAGCCCTTGCAAAATTTCAGAGCCTCGGCAATGAAAAATTTGCTGACATCCAGTCAAAACTGGAATACGTACTCGGCAGCTATGCCTACGATGGAAATCCCGTAGGTTTATATGAATATGCCGAGAAATCGCTGAAAATGCTGAAGGCCCTTAAGAAAGAAAAGCCAAGGGCGGTTTCAGATAAACTGATTACTGATCTCGAAAAAGCAGTAAGTGGAAAGTAAAACAGAAGGCCGGTTCTCCGGCCTTTTTTAATTGTATTGCACGTATTGCCGCCATTTTTCAAGGAGGTCGATAAAGTCCTGTGGTAATTCAGAATCGAAGAACATTTTTTTCTTTGTCATCGGATGAATAAACCCGATCGATTTAGCGTGCAGCGCCTGACGCGGCATAATCTTGAAGCAGTTATCCACAAAGGACTTATATTTTGAAAAGGAGGTGCCTTTTAGCACCTTATCTCCGCCATAAGTAGCATCGCCAAAAAGTGGGTGGCCAATATAGCGCATATGGGCCCGTATCTGGTGGGTGCGGCCAGTCTCAAGCTTACATTTGACCAGGGTCACATACCGGAGCGTTTCCAGTACTTCATAATGGGTAATGGCATGACGGCCAAAATCACCTTCCGGAAAGGCGATAGTCAATTTGCGATCTTTTGGACTTCGTCCAATAAATACGTCAATAGTGCCTTTCTCCTGAGGAGGATCTCCCCAAATGAGTGCCCAATAGGTCCTGTCAATGCTGTGGTCGAAAAACTGCCTTGCCAGACCTGTCATGGCGATTTCAGTTTTTGCAATCACTAATAGCCCGGAGGTATCTTTGTCAATGCGGTGCACTAATCCAGGACGACCTGAGTTATTGGGCATTTCCGGCAGTTGCGTAAAATGATAGGCCAAGGCATTTACAAGTGTGCCCGACCAGTTGTTGTAGGCGGGGTGAACTACCATGCCTGCTACCTTGTTGACAATGAGGAGGTGTTCATCCTCGAAAACAATGTTAAGCGGAATGTTTTCCGGCACTACTTCATCATCCCGCGGTGGTTCCGGCAGAGAAATGACAATTTCATCCCTCGGTTTTATTTTATAATTAGGCTTGACCAGTTGACCATTCACCTGGACAAATCCCTGCCTGATGCCATCCTGGATTTTATTGCGTGAGGCGTTTGGAAGTCGGTCAAAGAGATACTTATCGATGCGCAATGAATGCTGGCCCTCATCTACCTTCAGTCGATGATGCTCGAATAGTTCATCGCTTTCTTCGTCAAATTTTTCTTCTTCGTACATTGAGTCGTGGTCAAAAATATAGAAAAATGACCAATTCGGATTCGAAAGGTATTTATTTATCTTGCAGTCATGCTGACTGAACACATTCAGACACCTGTTGTCCAAATCGATGAAAAGCGGTTTAGTAATTACGGCATTGAATTATTTCTCAAACGGGAAGACCTCACGGATCCGATAATTTCGGGAAATAAATACAGGAAACTGCTTTACAACCTTATGGAGGCTAGGGAGTCAGGCCAAACTACGCTTCTTACTTTTGGTGGCGCTTATTCCAATCACATACATGCTGTGGCTTATGCAGGGTGTAAATTTGGCTTTAGAACCATTGGCATTATTCGCGGTGAAGAGGCTCTGCCGCACAATCCGACCTTGACAGATGCGGTGACTTACGGCATGGAATTATACTACATTTCCAGAGCTGCATACAGGGATAAATATCAGCCGGAATTGTTAGAAGAATTCCATGAGCGTTTTGGTGAATTTTACCTGGTGCCGGAAGGAGGAAGCAATACATTGGCAGTAAAAGGCTGCGAAAAAATTCTTTCGCCGGGAGAAAAGGATTTCAATTACTACTGTTGCGCTTGCGGTACAGGTGGTACTATTTCAGGTATTATCGCTTCTCTTGATGGGAAGAAAGAGATCATTGGATTTCCGGCGCTTAGAAATGGCGATTTTCTCTTAATGGATATTGTAAAATTGCTGGATCAATATTCCGGAAGAAAGTATAGTAATTACAGCCTCAACACCGACTATCATTTCGGAGGCTATGCCAGGTGGGATATGTCTCTGATTAATTTTATCAATCGGTTTAATGAGAAGCACCACATTCGCCTCGATCCTGTTTATACAGGCAAGATGCTTTATGGGATTTATGATATGGCAGAAAAAGGCTTTTTCAGGTCGGGGTCAAAAATCCTTGCCATCCATACCGGCGGATTACAGGGAATAAGGGGATTCAACGAGCGGTTTGGCCCACTGATTCAGACGACGTGAAGCAGATATTAGAGTATTTTAAAAATAATCGGCATGATCATACGGACGCGCACCGGTTTGCCTCGTTGTTTGCCGGGATTCCATTTGGGGGCTGCCGAAATGACACGGACCGCTTCCTCATCGCAGCCACCACCTATTCCTTTGGCTACTTTGATATCAGTGAGTGAGCCGTCTTTTTCCACAATAAATTCAATAAACACACGCCCTTCGATTCCCATGCGTGCTGCCCTGGCGGGGAATTTCAGATTGTCAGACACATACTTGTAAAACTCCTGCATTCCACCTTTTGGATTGGGCTGTTCTTCCACAATGACGAAAATCTCATCAACTCGTTCTTCTGGGATTGCCGTAACTTGTTGAGGTGTAAAAATTACTTCCTCTATCCTTGTATCCTCCGACATTTCTATATCCAGATTTATCTCGATAGCCTCAATGATTTTCTCATCAGTCACTTCAATGATTTCAGGGGCTACGTTTACCGGGGGGGGCTTTTGTAACTGCTTTGTTTGCGGTACATCGATCAGGTCATTAAACTCACTCACATTTTGTGAAAGTTCTATAGTATCTGTTTCTTCAGCCGTGCGCCACTCAAATGCATAGATGACCAGCAAAAGGCTCAGGCATAAGCTTACACTGAAAAACATCACCTCACTAGATTTGCCTTTGATCGTTTTTTCTTGTTTTATCCTGATAAAATCGCTTAGTAGTTTTTTATCAGCCCGCGGTTCAGATGGATTGAAAAGTACACTGGCAACGGGATGATCTACAAAATGCCTGTCAGCCTTTTCGACTGACTCTTGGGCTTTTTTATGAACCGTTTTCATAGTGCCGGGATTATGAGTTTACCAACATTTTGATAATCAAGTCATGGCTGTTGGTCCTTTACTATAAGGTGTTCCCGGTCAAGGAATGGAACTAATGGTTTCTAATCATATTAACGATCTACAGGCTAATCTCGTTGTATTTTGCCTTTAATTGGAAGGGATGGAAAATAAAAAACCCCAGGCTTTCGACCAAGGGTTTTCTTCATTGTATGAAATGTTTTTTAACCGAGTTTGAAAGTAATTGGCAGGATCATCCTTACTTTAACCGGACGCCCTCTTTGTTTTCCAGGCTTCCACTTGGGAGCTTCTGATATAACGCGAACTGCTTCTTCGTCGCAGCCAGCGCCAATACCCCTCACGGCCTTAACTTCACTGAGTTTGCCTTCTTTGTCAACAACAAATTGAACGAAAACTTTTCCTTCTATACCCATACGGCGGGCTTGAGCAGGGTATTTAAGATTTTTGCCGACGAATTCATAGAAAGCTGCCATGCCGCCTTCAGGTGTAGGTTGGTCTTCAACGATGGTGAAGATTTCTTCAACTTCTTCCTCAGCTGGAGGAGGAGCATCTTTAAACACAACCTCTTCTATGACAGTTTGCTCGTTCATTTCCACATCAAGGTCGAGTTCTATCTCTTGCTCTATCTCCTGCTCATCAGGTACCTCGATAATCTCAGGTTGGATTACCTTTGGGGCTTGTGGAGGAGGCTGAACGGTAACCGGAATTTCCATCATTTCCTCAAAATTCTCTCCGCCAGCTTGTAATGATAGCTGATTCGTGTCGTCAAATTGCTTCCATTCAAAAGCAAAGATGCATAAAAGCAGACTGACAACAAGACCTAAGTTGAGGAACATACCGCTGGTCCTCGTGAGGTCTGCTTTGGGGTTTTTCTTAATTTCTACCATCTATAAAACGTGTTTAGTATTCTCTTTTAACGGCAAACTGAAAGCCGGGAAGTACAAAAATACGAATTTATCTGAATTGTGCTCAACGAAATGAAAATTTATAAATCAGCAAAAAAAGCAAATACCCTGATATTACCCCCAACGTATTGGCGATAAGATCTGATAAATTCATTTGTCTGTCGGGAATGACGGCCTGACTGAGTTCCAGAACACAAGCATAAAGCATGGAAATAGTCAGTCCAAAAACGGCGTGATGATTTCTCAACTTTTCGCTTGCGTATTGTTTGGCAAATCCTACGATCATCAAAAAGCTCAGTATGGTAAAAACGCCGAAATGCGCGATTTTATCAAAACTGAAAAGATTTCCGGTGTCGGGCATTTGCTTGCCAGGCATCAGGATGAGTATAAATATGACCAAGGCCCAGAGCAAGGCAAAAAGACTATAACGTATGAACACTTGGCAGGTGATCCTATGGATTTATCAAAGATTTGTATTGATCGGCCGTCAGAAGCTTTTGAAGGTCATTGGTTTCTGACAAACTAATTTTAATCATCCAGCCAGCACCGTAAGGATCGGAATTGACGATTTCGGCCTTCGACTGCAAAACGGAATTGACTTCAGTGACTGTACCGGAAACGGGCATAAAAAGGTCAGAAACCGTTTTAACCGCTTCCACTGTGCCAAACACATCGCCTATTCCAAGAGCGTCACCTTCTGTCTCAATTTCCACATAAACGATGTCGCCTAATTCTTGTTGTGCGAAATCTGTAATGCCAATAATGGCAGTAGCGCCATTAACTTTAATCCATTCGTGATCTTTGGTATATTTAAGATCCTGAGGTATGTTCATATTCGTGGTTTTTGTTCAAAATTAATATTGAATTCCGAAGATAAAAATTTATTGTGCTAAACTAAATCTGACCTGAACGCCTACGCGGGTAGTAGAACGCGGAAACGAACTTGTGACACGTGGTGTGTTTATATTTCGTTCGAAATACATGTTCAGATTCAGTCTGTCATTCAGCACATACCCTATCTGTGGGCGCAATTGAAAATTCGTATTTCCGGCAGTGACTGTGCTGAGGTCGTCAATTTTTCGCTGGATAGTTTTTGTATACCGGAGTGTAAAATTGATTTTGAAAGTCACATCGTTTTTCAGGGTTATCACGTTGCCATCCGACTTAAAGGGCAGCTTCATATTTGCTTTTGTAAATCCAAAATCGAAGGAAAAATCGTTACTGCTGAGTTCAGTAATCTGGGAGTTGGAAACATTCAAGCCTAGGTTTCGCTCCTTTTTGTAGTCGATATTGGTTGTAATGCGGCTTTTTGTCCGAAAACTGATTCCAATGAGCGGCGCAAACCTTTCCTGCATGATCACCTGATCCATAAGGAAGGGCGGCACGAATTCCCCAAATTTATTGGTGTCCGATGGTACAGGGTAATAATCCATCAAGCCATCGAGTAATAGATTATCCTGATATAATAGTGAGTTTGAGTAATTGTTGATAGTGTATG
>JBGSYX010000257.1:0-4406 GCA_041750735.1 Cyclobacteriaceae bacterium | reverse complement strand
GCACAGTTTGCCCAATGGACCAAGGCCGAGTTGACGCTGAACAACGGAGTGGTGACGCGGGTGATTAAACTGCCATCTGACAAAGGCCAGTTTCTTACAACCACATATAAGCCAATATCTGGTGCGTTTAAATACTTCCGACCCGAAAATCCTGACTTTCAATTTGAGGCTAATGGAGAAATCTATTCAGGTAATAGCAACTGGATTTTGGTAGATGTGAAAGCTATTGAAGATAAATTGCAGGGAGATGGTGCGGCTGTTACTTTGCTTAGCAGCGACAAAAAAATGGAGGTCACCATCAACTTTTTACTTTACCCCAATTTGCCGGTGATCCGCAAGAGCCTGGAGGTAAAAAATCTCAGCAACTCAGAAATTTCATTGGAATCGGTTGATGTGGAAAAATTTAGCACTGCTTCATATTGGCCGAGTACATTTAGCTGGATATACAGCGACTACGGAAGAAGAAAATCTGTGGGCCCCTACGAAGGAAACCTGCAGGACGCGCTGGTTGTTATTCACAATATGGACTGGGAGGCAGGAATAGTGATTGGCAATGAATCCTCAGGGGTATTAAAACGCACGTCCGTTTTTTGGGAAGCTGATGAAATCACAGCGGGGCTTACCCATAAAAGCGCCCGATTCCCTTTCAGAAAATGGATTCAACCCGGCGAATCATTTGAAACACCACAGGTTTTTACACTGGTTTACAATAACCAAAAAGACCCTGAAGAAATTCTCAGTACAGCATTACCCGATTATATTCGGAAACACATGGGAATTCGTCTTTCGGTGTTGGAAGAAAAGCCAACTTTCGTGTACAACAACTGGAACCCATTTGAAAAAAATATCAATGAAAAACTCATCCTGGAACTGGCCAAGGCCGCTGCCGATGCAGGTATGAAAGAGTTTATAATCGATGATGGGTGGCAGGATAGCTATGGCGACTGGGGAATAGATTATAAAAAATTCCCCAACGGCTTAAAACCTGTATTCGATTATATAAAATCCCTGGGGATGAAACCCGGTTTGTGGGTAAGCGTAGGTAGTGCTTCATCACATAGTAAGGTATTCGAACGCCATCCTGAGTGGTTCGCACGAGACAAAAATGGAAACTTCGCCAATCTCCATGTTGATAACGCAACAGATGAAATTCGCTCGGCCTGCTATTCCACCGCCTGGAAAGACTACATCAAAGACGTTTTATTAAAACTTGCAGTCGACTACGGGCTGGAATATTTGAAACTCGATTTTGCCGTAGTTTCAAGCGCGTATGTTTTTGATACCGAAAATTCAGGTTGTTATTCCCATGAGCATCCCGGGCATAAAGATCATCATGAGTCGATGTACGCCAATTACGAAAGAATGTGGGAAATGTTTGATGAACTCCATGCCGCCAAGCCCAACCTTTTCATAGACTGCACATTTGAAACCATGGGAGGAGTCCAGATGATAGATTATGCTATGCTGAAACACGCTGAAGGTAATTGGCTTTCGAATTTTGTTGGCGACCAGGGTGAAAAAACCGACCTGAGGGTGCGCAATATGGCATGGTGGCGCTCGCCTGCAATTCCGTCAACAGCACTGGTTATTGGAAATCCGCAAATGCAGGATGAGGGCTGGGAAAACCATATCAAATCATTAGCAGGAGCGTTACCCATAATGCTTGGCGACCCGCGACAATTATCAGCTAGTGAGATGAAAAAATACCGGGGCTATGCTAACTGGCTTCAGGCTATGCAGAATAAGTATGACATTATGAGTTTCCGGCAGTATTTACCCGGCTATGGAGAGCCTACTGATGGACATTGGGACGGATTTCAGCGGATTAATACTGACACAAAAAATGGTGGAATAATTGGGGTATTTCGCCAGGGGGCTATCGAAAATGAACGGATTATAACGGTGAAATATCTCGAACCGGCAAAAACGTATGAGATAAAAACAATGGATGGGAAAACATTGACTAAAATGACCGGCGAAGAATTGAAAACAAAGGGCTTTAAAATGAAACTTGACCAACTATATTCCGGGGAACTTTTAGAGATTTATCCAGATTAAGCAATTACCTCTATGAATGGATTAAGATTTTACGTCCTGATATTATTAATGATAGTAACAACAACAATATCGGCTAAAGAATACCACGTTTCGGTAAACGGAAACGACGAAAATGAAGGGTCTGTAAAGAGTCCTTTCAGAACAATTATGCAGGCTGTTAGGTTTGCATATCCCGGAGATACAATTACAGTTCATGCCGGAACTTACCGCGAATGGGTTAACCCAATTCGAGGTGGAGAGAGCGATGCCAGACGGATTGTTTACCGGGCCGCTCCTGGAGAAAAAGTCGAAATTAAAGGTTCCGAAGTTCTTAAAGACTGGAAAAAGGAGAAAAATGGTTTGTGGAAAAATGTAATTCCAAACTCGTTTTTTGGTGAATACAATCCTTACCAGGATTCAATTCATGGCGACTGGTTTATCGGTAAAGGCCGGATTCATCATACCGGAGAAGTTTTTCTAAATGGTAAATCGCTCTACGAAATGGAAAATCTCGAAAAAGTGGTCAGGCCTGTGCCCGACACAAGCACTATAGATACTGAAGGTTCAACATACACCTGGTATTGTGAAACTGACAACATCAATACTACCATATGGGCCAACTTTCACCGGTTCGACCCAAACAAAGAACTGGTTGAAATTAGTGTACGCCCAACCGTAATTTACCCTTCAGAGCCGGGTATTAATTACATTACCATCAGCGGGTTTCACATCAGTCAGGCTGCAACTCAATGGGGCGCACCTACTGCTGAGCAGATAGGTATGATTGCCACACATTGGAATAAAGGCTGGATTATTGAGAATAATGTAATCCACGACTCCAAATGTTCGGGCATAACTCTGGGAAAGGAACGCGGTACCGGTCACAATACATGGACTGCCGACAAAGATAATGTGAACAGGGATGGTAACATTCATTATATCGAGGTGACCTTCAATGTCCTCCGCAACGGTTGGAGCAAAGAAAATATCGGTTCGCATATCGTTCGCAACAATACCATTTTCAACTGTGAGCAAACCGGTATTTGTGGCAGTATGGGTGCAGCTTTCAGCACCATCGAAGGCAACCATATTTATAACATCTGGACAAAACGGCAATTTACAGGCTATGAAATCGCAGGGATTAAGTTCCATGCACCCATTGACACACAAATAAGAAAAAACCGGATTAATGATTGTGGCAGGGGTATTTGGCTCGATTGGATGACGCAAGGTACACGGGTTTCGGGTAACTTACTTTACCGAAATGACCTCGAAGATTTATTTATTGAAGTCAACCACGGGCCATACATCGTGGACAATAACATTCTATTATCACCGGTGGCCATAAACAACTGGTCAGGAGGCGGGGCTTATCTGCATAACCTGATTACAGGATATGTAAATATAAGACCAGAGCTTAGCCGTTTCACTCCCTATTTTTTACCTCACTCCACCAATATTGCAGGATTGACTACCATTTTTGGGGGCGATGACAGGTTTTACAATAACATCCTGATAAAGCCCGAAAATGAAACAGGTAAAGAGGATAAGTATGTACATGGATTAACAGCATATAATGATGCTAAACTTCCGGTATGGATGCAGGGCAATATTTTCTACAACGGGGCGCAACCCTGTGCAAAGGATCAAAACTTTATTGATGCTTCAACCTGGAATCCTGAAGTAAGGATATCGGAAGAAGGTGAAAACGTATTTCTGCACTTCACTTTCAACAATACATATTATGAGAATAAAGTGAAAATGGTAGCCACCGAGCTATTGGGCAAAGCCAAGATTCCCAAAGCGCCCTTTGACAACCCTGATGGTACTCCACTTAAAATTAACCAGGATTATTTTGGCAATTTACGCCTCGAAGATAAAATTACAGCAGGGCCATTCACTGAGTTAAAGACGAGTGATGTGATGGTAAAAGTTTGGTAGAGACAAATTCAACGGGCTGAAATATAGCTGTGAAACTTAAATCTCTATCTTGAATCGGCCATGGTGTTAACACCTTTTAATACATCCTCGCTCAAAATTTGTTGCATCTTATCAGGTTCTTCAAACAACGGACTGTGAGCTGATTTTTCGAAAGTATAGAATCCTTTCAGGGGAGCCTGGAGCTTCTCAAAATATTCCTTTGCCAATGTGTAGGAAACGGTATAATCATAAATACCTTCGAAAAAATAGATGGGAATTTCAAGTTTAGTCACTTTCTTGATCAAGTTTGTTGCAAGCATTTCAACCCATAGTGAACTAACGCCTGAGTGGGACTTGCCTCGCCACATATTGATCTTTTCCATTAACGTATAATCGCGGCATGTCAATGACGGTATAAAAATACCAGTAATTACTGAATTCATGTCATG
>JBGSYX010000256.1:0-3379 GCA_041750735.1 Cyclobacteriaceae bacterium | reverse complement strand
GTTCGACATTTGCAATGTCGGACCAACTACCATAGGATTTGTAATCCGACCAAAACCATTATGAGTCTCAAATCGTGTATCTCGGCGCTGCATTTATTTCATTCATAGAAAATCCTGAAAGGCGAACAATTCCCGGATCGCAGATCCTACGATACGAGCTTCGACATTTGAAATGTCGAAGAGCAGGTTAATTTAATACATTATGGCTTACAACTAAATTTTGGTATATCATAATAACCAATTCCAATTGCTGATTTCACTTTTTTATAGGTGGCTAAGTCCTGCTTACAAAAATAATAATGCATGCCCTTTTTTGAATCATCATTAGGATTGTCAAGATAAAGAATTCCTTCTGGATCATCCCTAAGTCTGCCATATTTATGCAGTACATCAAGCATCTCCTGCGTTAACGGATAATCATCATCATACCAATAAATGAGCTTTCCATCTATTTCAATAAAGCGGGAAGGTAACCGACCCTTTATACCAGGTTGAATACCCTTTGTTAATGAAAAGATATATTCATCTCCTCTTATTATACCTACTGTGACAATTTCACCATAGAATGGGCCTCTTACCCATTTACTATTTCTTTCATCAATTCTTTCAGCGATCATTCTGTAAAATGAATCTTTATATGATACTGAAAACACAGAATCCTTTCTATGGAACATATTGGTTTTAATAAAATCCAATATGGCGATTTTAATAGCCTCATTGCTGGTTGGCCAATGGATATTTTGTGCTTTTAAAGGCATATAACTTATCCAAAGAATTGAAGTAATTATGATTAAATTTATTGTTTTCATAATAGGTAGTTTGACCCAACTCTCGGCGTAGTTTGAAACTACGCCAACATATCAAATCTATCGCAATGTTCCCGTATTTCAAATGGTTTCATAACCGATTACAATGATATGAAAGCACAGAAAAAATGACTCACTTTGTATTCGAAGCCTGGACGGGTGTCAACAGCGCCAAGGCGCTACGGCGCAAAGAAAAAAACACCTTAACGTCTCGGCGGTGAATCGATTCCGCGATTATTTTATAACCGGATGCTGATAGCCCTTTGATGCATCATCCACCATCAGCACCCAGTCCTGGCCATAGCCTGAAGTCGGCGGGATAAATTCCTGCTGCGCTGCTTTGGCAGATTTGCCGATCACGGTCACTTCGCCATTGCGGGGATTATACCAACTTGCGTTGACCTCCTTACCGGAAATTTTCGATGTGTTCAACATGAATTTTTGTCCCTGCGCACTATAAACGAAAATGTAATCTTTGCCCCGGGTAGCTTGTATCCGGTCGTTGTTACCGCGAGCATCGGTGATAAGCGACTGATCGGGTACGCGATCGAGCATAGGGCGCGATTCCATTAAATATCGCAAATACTTCATCTGCCCTGCTCCTGGTAAGTCGATAGCCACATACCATGGGAAATGCGGTCCATTGATGGGCGTGCGGTTGGGCGCATACATCTGCCATATATCGTGGCAACCGTAGGTATGTCCGAATGCGCCGGCAAAAACATCCAGATAGGCATGCTTTCGTATATCGTACGCGCTGGATATTCCAAGATCATTGGCATTAAAGCAAACCGGGTGGTCTTCATAGAGCGTTTCTCCATCGAGTACCGGTTTCACGGGCTTTTTATTATAAACCACCTCGATTCGATCCCAAACATTATTTTCCCTGCAATGACCTGTCTGGAACATATTGAAATCGAGCCACTCATCGTTGTGAAACCACTTTGACGATCCGCCGTCCTGCAAGTCGTTTGGTTGAGGATGGAAAGTCATCAATGCCTTGTTTTTTCCGCCTACTCCTTCTTCGATACCTGCTGCCATGGCTCGCCATACGGCAACATCGCTTTCATTCCGCGGGTTTCGGTCGCCACCCAGTATCCAGATGATGTTCTTCTGATTTTTATACCTGGTACCAATCCATTTACCGTAAATTTCCGCGTTTTCCTCATTGAATACCTCCGGACCCTTACCCCAGCGATCGGCGAAAAGCTTATCTCCCCAGGTTGGCAGTAATCCTATATACAGTCCAAGCTGCTCCGCTTTGCGAATGATATAGTCAACATGCTGAAAATAGGCTTCACGCGGCTTGGTAGGATCATCATTTTCCAGTGGAATCTCACCATATGGGTTTGGATCATGGAGCCCGTCGAGCTCAGCCAGCGCCACTGCCTGAATGACGGTAAATCCTTTATCCGCCCTGTTTTTCAGGTACAAATCCGCTTCTTCGCGGGTTAGCCGATGAAACAATTCCCACGCGGTATCTCCCAGCCAGAAAAATGGTTTTCCGTCAGGATATACAAGGAATCGTTTATTATCGCTTACGCGTAATGGCTGCGAAAAAAGAGGGGTAAAGCCCAGCATCACCAGGCCGCAAAAGATGAGTATTTTTTTCATTGGAGTTTAATCAAAAATTGAGTTATGGGTTATGAATTATGAGTTATGGGTTATGAGTTATGAGTTATGAATTATGGGTTGAACTTTCAGCTTATCGCTTGTGGCTTGTAGCTTGTGGCTTGTAGCTGACATTAAGTAATATCCCTGATCTGTTCCATCACGTTATCCGGCTCAAAAACATCCCGCCAATTCTCTTTGATGAGCAGGGGTTTTCCACGGACGATGGCTTTGTTGGCTGCGTCGCTGAATACGGCACCTGGGATCTGATCATAAATAACGGCGAGTTGAATGTTGAGATGGCCCAACAGGAATTCTTTTGCAGCTTCAGCAGGAACCCCCTTTTCAATGACAATGTCCAACGCTTCCCTGACAATTACCTGAAGTGTAGAACAAAGTGTTTCCACAAGAGCCGGCTCCAAAAGGCCCATTTGCTCCACGGTGATTTTGTAATTCTTAACAACCGGTGCATACATATTTTTGGTAAGCTCATCGCCAATGGCATAATCATCGTCGGTGCCCTGCATGATAGCGCTTACCGTGCACTGCTTTGCCTTTATACCGCCAAAGAAATCCCTTTGTGCATCCTCAGTTGGTTCCCAATTGAAAATCGACGGGTGGGCGGGGTGTGAAATATAAACGGCGATGTCCTTACGTTTAAGAATTTTCCCGGCCAATGCTGCAGCAGGATCGAGGGTGACGAGTAACGCACCTGATTTCATCATAGGCACCACGTGAGCCGACACTTTTTCAATGGCAACATCGGGCACCGCCAGTATCACAATATCCCCTTGCGGGAGAACTTCCTTGTCTTGTGAAATGTCAATACCCCGCTCCGCGAGTCGCTGCTTTCCGGCATCGCTCACTTCCAGATAGGCCATGGAATATTGGCTGTTTTTCAGGTTATCTGTTATACGGCATCCCATTTTTCCGCCGGCGCCAACTAATACTACTTTTTTCAT
>JBGSYX010000255.1:0-8361 GCA_041750735.1 Cyclobacteriaceae bacterium | reverse complement strand
TTTTGTCGTCAACTGGTCTCAGAACATTTCAATCCAAACCAGATATTTTCCCTCTTCCCACCGATTCAGGGTAGTCTTACCGTTGAGGGATTTACGCAGGCTCTTGCAAGAGCATCTATGAAGTCGGGAAATATTCATCAGATATTCAGCCAGTTTCCGGAAAATAGCGTGTTGATCATCAACGATATGGAGTTGTTCTGGGAGCGCTCGACTGATGGACAACAAAACATTGATCTGCTAAGTGAACTCATCGACGAGTATGGGCACAAAATACTTTTTGTTGTGAATATGAATCCGCATGCCTACAAGCTCGCTAATCGTTTATCAGGTTTTGGAAGTCATTTCATTGAAAATATTATCCTACAACCATTTGATTCTGAAAATCTCCGCGAGCTTATCCTTAGACGACACCGGTCGAGCGGTCTGCAAATAACGGTCGGAGAAGAAAAGAATTCCCTCGACGAATTACACACCGCTAAACTGTTCAATGGACTGTTCAACTACAGCGCCGGCCTTGTTGGTACTGCGCTCAACGGCTGGCTGGCCTGTATAAGTGAAGCGAATGGCGAGGCATTATCGCTGAATATCCCGGCTTATCCGCAGATCGCTGTACTGAAGGAACTTAACGCTGATTGGGAAATGTTGCTGACACAATTTGTATTGCACAAACGCCTCACTCCGGAAAGGGTCGGCAGACTGAGTGATTGGACTCCTTCCAAAGTGAAATCCGTTCTCACCGCCATGCTCCGCGCCGGAATTATCGCCGAAAAAACCGCCGGAATTTATCATATCCAACCTTACATGCATCCATTTATTATTGAAGCCTTCAAGGAAAAGGAAATACTATCATGAAACTCAGGAACTATTTTGACCAATTCGTCAGGTGGCTTGGTTTGTCAAAACGGAAATCAGTAACTATGACTGCGAAGGAACAGCGACAAACCGATTACTACACGTTTTCATTTCGCCTTGCGAAAAGTGAATATTTCCCATACGAAGCGATTCAACGTGAAATAGCCTTAAACCCATGGTGCTCCCCGTCCAGATCGCCGGAGTTTAATATTCACGATACCGAGGATGGAATAAAAACAGAGATAAACGTGTGGATGTTGACGGCCAGCAAATCGGCGCAGCTTGAACAAAAATTGAGGAAAATCATTGAGAACTCATCCGGAAGTTCAGAATAAACCTAAATTAACCAATAAAGTAATTACCGCTCCTTATTCTCTTTTCAAGCTCAATGATATGATCGATAAGCCGGTCAGCGATTTCGTGATGAACGCTATCAAAAGGAAGCGTGGGTTGACGTACATCTGGCGTTGAATATATTCCTTGTTTCCAGAGCAATCGCTTGAAAAAATGAATGGAGATGTCCAGATGTTGATTGGAAAAGGCAAAACGGGGAATATTTTCGATAAGAGCTCCGAGAAGGCCAAATGCAATGGCAGACCTTTCTTTTCATTTATTAACCAAGTCAAAAATTTCCGCCATTCAATAATTCTTTTGTCATAAATCCGCTTTTATTCAAAAATATAAAGGTCGGTCTTCTGACCGACCTTTATTATTGAAACCAACTGCTCATCGGATTAGCTTAAGCAGTTAGGTTCAGGATAAGTATGTCAGGTTATTTCAGCCTTTTTAGGAAAAAATTCACTTTTACTTCTCCAAAATCCAGGGCATATGGTATGCCTCCATACGGTATATCCTTCAGATAAATGACTTTTCCTGGATTTATCTCACCAAAATTATCATCTGGATCGAAAACGCCTCCGGCATCTCTCTCATACATTCTACCTCCCATCAATATATTATCCACGTCATAATTCGGACGATATAGTTCTGTGGTCTTCGTTATGCCTATAGAACCGGATTTACCTTTTGCTATAGAAATATTATGGTCTCTGTCCTTATTCCAGTCTACCCTGTCGCCAAACTCTTTCCCGTCAATTCTTATATAACCCCAGATTCTGCCATAAACCTCACCTGCAGAACCATCGCCATCCTGGCAACTGGCGCAATAGATACTCTGGAGTTCTATGCTGTAAACAGGATAAGCCAGATCGCAGGTTCTCACAAAGTATTCTGAAGAAAGCACGACCCTTGCTATCGCATTGTTCTTGATAAATCTTAGTTTGTACGATAAAGGTGCACCAGGTGAATCTTTTGAATAATTTCCTCCTGTTGAAATATATTCATAAACCTGGCCAGGTCCATTGATCGTCTTGGATGCAGTCTCGCCCGATCCTCCAATGACGAGTGCTTTTATAATGGATTCGCTGATCACCTTTTCATAGCTTGCTTCAATCGATCCTCCGCCTGATACAAATGAGGCGCTAAAAGCGGCATCGATTTCGGTTTTGGAATAATTGGATTCTATGGTATAAATAATCATCCTTCCGTAGGTCACTGTTGAGACATATACAGGACTCGTCGAACCCAAGGAAGCTAAATCCGGGAGTTCAGTAAACAATTCAGAAGGATCACTCGGTATATCCATATCGATGGTGTAGTAAACCTGTAAAAACTTCAATATGTATTTATATTTATAGGTGCTGCTTTCAAAATCAAAAGAAGATGACACTTTTGTTCCTGCCGATCGGTAGTTTACACCCAGTGCCAAATTCAATTGTTCTTTAGAATAAACCTGTGAAATTTCATAATTAATTTTTGCCGGTGTAGCACCATTGACTTCCTGATCCAAAATCTTTTTTATGCCTTCTCGTACACTAGAAAGTTTAGGATCACCGATTTTTATGGTAGGACTACCAGTGATGTTTTGCAATGAAATAGATAAGGTAATCGAATCTCGATTTGCAACAATAGGCAGGTATTCTCCTGTTGGGATAGACTCTCCCTTAACCAAAGCGCCAGGATAGATCACATCGGATGTCGGGTCCAATGCCAGCAGTTCGTCAAAGCCAGGCGCTGCTTTATAATAGGTGGTGTAACATTCGAGCGACTCATCCTCCGTATCGCGTGCCGGATCATCAGCACTTAAAACCGCCGGTTCTACTTGTTCGGCTGGTTGTTCGAATTCTGATAAATCATTTACATCATGATTAAAAGTGACGATTTCCTCCTGGCTTGGTCCTTTTTTAACTGGTTCAGGATCATTGTTCTGACATGCAGTTTGAGAGAGCGTAAATATTCCTATCAAGAACAGGAATTTGAATGACTGGTTAATAGTGGTCTTTTTCATGGTAATAAATTTGGTTTCAATAATTGTCAAAAGATTTTCTTTCGATCGGACCAAAAATGAATCAATTAATCAGGAAGCCCTATTTTTGACGGTAGACAAAGGGTGGACAGGTTGGAAATACCAAAAGGACAAAAGGTATGCAGGCAATTCGATAAGTGTAAAAATTTAAGTGCAATAACACCATTGCTCAAAAAGTAATAATCAGATCATTAAGCGACTCATCTGAATTAATATTCAATTTTTTTCTCAACCGGTACCGGGCTTTTTTGATTCCATCGGAAGAGATATTGAGAATATTGGCAATTTCCTTTGATGATAAATTCATCTTAAGCAGAGCCATGAAGCGCAGTTCATTGCTGGTAACCTCAGGATATTTTTTCTTGATCTGTACATTGAAATCTTTATGTACTTCCTCGAAATACTTGCTGAAGTTTTCCCAGTTTTTATCATCCTGCAAATTGAATTTTATCGCGTTTGATATTTTTCTGAAAGCGCCTGAATCGTTGACACCTTTCTTCATATCATCAATTTGCATTTTTAATTGCTCAAGTATCTCATTTTTATTAGCCAAATGCAGTGCGTGGGTAGTTAGTTCTTTTCGTTTAAATTCCAGTTCCTGGTCAACAACCTCTTTTTGAAGCTGCTTACGCCGTACCTTTTGGTGCATGGCATAGTATACCAGCCCCAGCACCACAATAAGGACTACTATACCAATTGTTTGCGAGGTGAGTTGTAATGTTTTCACTTTGTCCTGTTCTTCCAACAACTGTATCTCATTTTTTTGCATTGCTATTTCCTGTTCTTTTCGATCAGTTTCATAAATGGCCCGCATTTCTTCGATTTGTCTTGATTTTGCCTCGCTAAAAATACTATCCTCAGTTTTTTTATAGGCTTTATAGTCATCGAGCGATCGCTGAAAATCCGCTAATTTTTCATAACTCTTGGACCGATTGAAATAGCCAATTCTGATATTTTCCTTTACACCGATGCGCGTTGCCAGTTCAATTGCGCGGTCGAAGTAATGAATAGCAGTGTTGTATTGGCCCATTTCATTATACGCCTGTCCAAGATCACAAAGAGATTCCACGATCTTATTTTGACTCCCTGTCTTCTCATGGATAATCAGGGCTTTGTCACTGTAATCGATGGATTTTGCATAGTAACCGAGTTTTAGATAGACCTTACCAAGATTATTGAGTGCAGTTCCTTCAATATCATTGGCGCCAATTTCCCGGGTCAATAATATTGCATCTTCCAAATACTGTCTCGAACTATCATAGACTTGAAGATAATAGTAGCAATTACCGATATCATTCAATACCTGAGCTTCATAATATTTATCATTGTATTCCCGGTATATGACCAGCGCTTCCTTATTATATTTTATACTCTCATGGTAATTGTTGAGATATAATTCAATACTGCCTAAATGGTTCAGGGCATCAGCCTTTCGGATGGGTTTATCCAATGATTCAAGGAGATTCATCGCCTTCATGGTTTCTTCAAGGGCGATATTGTGGTTTCCTTTGAATAATTGAATCTGGCCCATCAAATCGTATGCGATGGCAAGATTCAGCCTCTTTTCAGTAATCAGAGAATCATATTCCTTTTCCAGGTTGATACTTATGTTTGAATTGAGCAGTTCGATAGCTTTATCATAATTGCCCTGACTATATTCGATGATGGCCAACCCATGGTTTACCGCTATTATCCGGTTCATTTGATTTATGGCCTTAAACTGATCTTTGGCCAGGAGGTAATAGTGTTTTGCTGAGTCCGCCTTATTTATGTTATTGAAATAGACGCCAATATGATAAAGCCCAATGCCAATTCCCTCAGCATAATTAATACGTTGGGCAACTTGTATTTCATCTTTTGCAAACTTCAATGCTTTTTCCGGGTCATTGTATAGGTAAGCATTATAAAGTCGGGCTAGATTATCCACCTTTTCTGCGGAATCTATAATAGTGTCATTGACCGCGATGAGACTATCATGATTTTGAATTGGTTGGCCGACACTTTGGTGAAGAAATAAAAAAAGGATATTTATCTGGAAGAGTATAAATCGGGTCATGACTGGCTGGTATAAATTTAAAAATAGGGATTTGAAAAAAGCCAACCAATAATTGAATGATAAAATTGGATTTCACCAATGAAACGAAACCTTAAAAAATCATATAATTATCCAACCGGGGAGAAAAGAGTCATCTGGGACTATCACAGATGCGCAGCTTTGGAAAACACCAATGGTGTGCAATTTCAGCAGCGTAATGTGCGCCAATATCGGCGATAATGTATTTGATGTTGCATTTTTCATTTAATACCTTGTCATATCAGGGTTTTTGGTAGGATTCACGAATCATTTGTGAAGGTGGACCTATTGTTTCGACCGTCAGATCTGCAATACCGTACAGCTTTTCCGTGGCTAAAAACACAACCGTTGAATAAGCTGTGTTATAGCGCTATCCCAATGAGGTTTTATCAATCCCCACTTTTCCCCGATTGAAAACCTATCGCAAAGAAGGGAATCAAACTGTGCCTTTGACATGCCTGCGGACATGATATCGTCGTCGGCATAATGGAGAAGTAATAGTGTGAAATCCAGCATTCCGCTGCTTTTTATAGCCTCATGGTCCATGAGGTGTTCGTGCGTATCGACAAGCTCCATGCTGTTGACATATTCCACGATTCGCTGATCGAAACCTGCTTCGGGTAATGGGCGCACCTGGATTTGAGCATGGATATAAGCAATAGGAAACAAGGTCAATAAGAGCGGCACGACTTTTTGCACTGTATTATCAGTATTAGGTTATCATGGATTTAAGCTCATTCTCCAGCTTAATTATTTTGTCAATATGCTCATCTGCCAGTATCTGATGAATTCTATCAAACGGCAAAGCAGGCTGACGAACATTGGGTGTGGGATAAATTTCCTGCCTCCATAGCAACCTTTTAAAAAAATGAATGGAGATGTCCAGATGTTGATTGGAAAAGGCGAGGACAGGCAACACCTCTCTAAAAAGCTGAAATGCCTTCTCCTGATTTCCATTTTTATATTCTCTAAAAATAGTGGAATAAATCCAGTGCATGCCCGTCGGCATGAAGGCATGCACACCCCGCTGCAGCGCCTCCGGCATTTGCATCACCGCCCATCCCCCACTCACGTGCATTTTCCCATCGCTCAATTCCAGTATGCGGGAGTACTTCACTCCTGCCGGTACCGTCTCTTCCTTCAGGCAACGGAATGCCGGAACTTCTTCGAATAATTTCATGATTAATGCATCGGGCAATCCATAACCTGTTGCATCCCAATCCTGCAGCATAATTACTTCAGGACCCAAATCCGCCAGGGAATAAAACGCTGATGTGAATTGATTCTCATTCATCCATGGAAGCTGAACCAGAAAATGGGTACAACCCAGTTTTTGATATTTCCTGATGAGCGTTTTGGCTTCATCGACTGACTGAGAACTTGTTCCTGCGAAAACCGGAACTTTTTCATCGACCTCCATCATCACTGCAGCGACTATTCTTTCCCTTTCCACCAGACTGAGTTTATGCACTTCTGAAGCCATGGCCGGAACAAGAAAACCGGCTACGCCTGCTTCCAGCGCTTCCCTTACATTGCGCTTCAGCGCGAGCAGATCAATTGAATTATCCCGGTCGAATGGCGTGTTCAAAACGGTGATAATTCCATGTACCGGAAACAGTTCTTTCACTTTAATCAGAATAAAACGTGATACTTTACTTACTAGCAACAGCAACCTGAATCTTACGTACTGCTTTGGCAATAAGATCCATGTCCTGCTTTTCACCTAACAATGTGTGTTGTAATATCCAAACGGCATCCACGTAACAGGCCTTTTCGGTTTCCGGACAACAAACTTTTGAGTAATCCACGTAATCCGGAATGGCGTAGCACATGAAGTTTTTTTTCTGGAAAAGCGGCTGTTTGTACAGCGGCTCAGGGTATCCCATGAACGACGGCACGCCTTCAGCAGCTAACATGGCGGCGAAATCCTTTTTTGGCAAATTGTTGAATTTTGACTTATCGTATTTGAAAATGTAAATGTGAAACGGATGCAGCGTAGTGAACTTCTCCCTGACAACCGGTGAAAGACCATCGATCTTTGACAGCAGGGAATTCAGGTACATCCCATTCTTGTCTCGTTTCTGAACCTGGGTCTCCAATCTGTTCAGTTGGGAAGATAAAAGTACTGCCTGTAGCTGGGTAATTCTGTAATTGCATCCCGGATTATGATGCTCATACCATTGGCCGCCTTGCACACGGCCAACATTGCGCAGCGAATTGACCATGTTATAAAGATTTTCATCGTTGGTCGTGACGAGGCCACCTTCGCCGCTGGTCAGGTTTTTGGATGACTGGAATGAAAAGCAACCAAAATCGCCGATGCTGCCCAGTTTTTTACCCTTATATTCCCCACCATGGCCGTGGGCGGCGTCTTCGATTACTTTCAGATTGTGTTTTTTGGCGATGGCCATGATGGCATCCATGTCGCAGGGCTGGCCGGCAAAATGAACCGGTATAATTGCTTTGGTTCGTGGTGTAATGGCTTTTTCAATTTGCTTCGGATCCATATTGTAGCTTCCCGGATCGATATCGACAAATACCGGAACGCAGTTGGCTTCAATAACGATGGATGCCGTGGCAATAAATGTATATGGCGGAACGATGACTTCATCACCGGGACGGACGCCGCAGGCAATAAGCGCCAGCCGCAGTGCTACCGAACCATTCACACAACTGATGGCGTATTTGCTGCCATTGTATTCGGCAAACTCCTTTTCAAACTGCGCCACGTAACCTCCACAATCGGGATTTCCCCAGGCGCCGGACTGGGCAACCTTGGTGATTGCTTGTATGTCGGATTCATCAAAAACCGGCCAGTTAAATGATTTGTCTATCGTTTTTGCGCCGCCATTTATTGCTAATTGATCTTTCATACCGATTGATTTGTTGATTATTGATTTGCGATTTAGTTTGATCAGTTTTGTAAACATTCCATAAGAAATCATACTATAAATACCGCAAATCTGCCTGTTTTGGCTATCCGCGTTGGATTAAAATTCAAAACGCCGCTGGAGATTTTTAGGCGCATCATGGGAATTGATGGCAATAAGTGCCAGCAGGGCGATCACAG
>JBGSYX010000254.1:0-6726 GCA_041750735.1 Cyclobacteriaceae bacterium | reverse complement strand
ATTTTTTTCGTCAGAAGTTAAGGCTGAATAGTCGTAGTATTTCTCATCATTTACTGAATGAGAAACTTCAGGTTGCCAATTCATTACATACTCAATGTCTTCGATCGAAGTGAGTATTACGGCTTTGTTTTGTTTGATGAGGTTGTTGCAACCCGCGGAAAACCGACGGTTCACATCCCCGGGTAGAGCAAAAACATCGCGGTTATAAGAGTTGGCGATTTCAGCTGTAATGAGCGCACCGCCCTTTTCTGCCGCTTCAATTACAATGATGGCATCACTCATTCCGGCAATGATCCTGTTGCGTGCAGGGAAGTTGTGCGCTTCGGGCTTTTCGCCTGTCGCGAATTCTGTAATAAGACCCCCATTTTCCAGCATTTCATGCGCCACACCTTTATGTGATGAAGGGTATATGATGTCCAGTCCGCTCGCCATGACGCCAATGGTTTCCATGCCATTTTTCAATGCGGCCTTATGTGCGCAAATGTCAATGCCATAAGCAAGTCCGCTGATAATCTGTGCCTGATGTACTTTCAGTTGTTCAACTATCTTTTCGGTAAACTCACGGCCATAGGATGTGGATTTCCGGGTACCTACGATGGAGATGGTTTTCTTTCCATTGAGATCGACAGTTCCTTTGTAGAAAAGTACGACAGGCGAATCAGGTGCATGCTTCAGTTTTTTTGGATAATCCTTATCAGTAAAAAACAGGATTTTATAATTCAGATTCTCGCACTTTTTTATTTCAGATTCAGCGGCCGCAAAATTTTTGAATGAATGGATATTTTCTGCATTTACAGTTCCAATACCTGGGATTTTAGAAAGCTGGCTTCTGGTTTTTTTAAATACTTCACTGGCAGATCCGCAATAACTCACGAGCGTCTTGGCAATAATATCGCCAACACCAGGTACCATACTTAGCGCCACCTGGTAAATCTTCTCCTGCGAAAACGGTTTTTTCACTTCTGAATCAGCGCCCATGGTATTCTTCTAATGTTAGCGAACAGTCGTGCATGGGCATTTCAGCATGCATGTAAGGGATTGGTCAATTATCCTAGTTTTGACCGGATCTCAAGAAGGAATTTTTTAATTCTTTTCAGGGAATCAATGACATCTACTTTCTCCTTGACGGTTTCATTGCCAGATCGCAGCAGGTCTTTAGCGCCTTGAAGTGTATAGCCTTTCTCTTTTACGAGGTGAAAAATCAGCTTCACATTGTCGATGTCTTCTTTGGTGAACTGGCGATTACCCTTCCTGTTTTTCTTTGGCTTAATGATATCGAACTCTGTTTCCCAGAAACGAATAAGAGAAGTGGCCACATTGAGCATCTCGGCGACTTCGCCGATCGAAAAATATTTCTTCTCAATTACTTTTTCTTTGTATGGCATAGCTTAAAAATCTGGCTTAAGATATAAATTAATTTCATAGCCGCCAACTCAAAAGTAGCAATGCAGTGAATGAAAAGTGATTATTATCGTCCGACTGCAATTAATCCAGCACAGATATGCAAATTTCTGGATGCTCTAACATCCATGAAGGCAGCAGAAGACCACTTAATTTTTGATTGAAATTTGCGAAATCACACTTAAAGTAAGCCCATCCAAGATACCATTCTGCAAGAATGAAAACTTAAGTAGATTGCCAGACAGAATATGTAATTCTCGAGGCCTAACCCAGAGATTCGTTTTCTTTGGTGGCCAGTTCGAGTAGCTTGTCGAATTCTTCGTCAGTAACGTCGTTATAGAAAAAGTTAACGGGATTTACGTGCTGATTATCCTTCCAGACTTCGTAATGACAATGGGGTGCTTTTGACAGGCCGGTATTACCAACATAGCCGATAATATCGCCACGCCTTACTTTTTGGCCTTGACGAACCGCAAAATTGCTCATATGCAAATACTTGGTCTCATAGCCATATCCATGGTTGAGAGTCACCATATTCCCACTGGTTTTATTAAAGCCTGCATAATCGACCGAGCCATCGCCTGTAGCGAAGATTGGCGTGCCTTGCGGCGCCGAGAAGTCTATACCTGCGTGCATTCGGATATACTTTAGTATCGGATGCATCCTCATGCCATACCCGGAAGCGAGTCGATTCAGTCCAGAATTGCTGATAGGCTGAATCGACGGAATCGAGGCCATCATTACCGATTTGTTCCGTGCCATCTGCTCAATATCATCATGGGATTTGGTCTGAATGTACATCTGCTTTTTCAGCTTATCAATTCTTTCCAATGTCGCTATAACCAGGTCCTCCCTTTCGAGAGATTCTTCACGGAGTGCTCTGTAACGATCTGTACCGCCGACACCCGCCTGCCTTACCGAGCCGGGAATTGGATCCGCCTCGAAAATAACGCGATAAATGTTGTCATCCCTATCCTGTAGCGAAAGGAGCATAGCATCCATATTGGCCAAATCCTTTTGCATATCTGTGTAGTATAGGAGAAGTTCTTTGTTTTCTTTTTTTAGAAGGGAAACCTGAGGACTCTCAAAATAGGTGGATGAGATGATGAGAATGATAACTGCTAATACGAGAGAGAGGGTGAAAATTCCCAACGAATTCAGGAACATATCCCACCTGGAAATCTTTATTCTTTCGTACTTACAAGTCTCTGTATCGTAATAATATTTTATTCTGGCCATTATAAATTCTCTGCTAAAAACTTATAAGTTTGCGGTGTTTTTTGCAATTCCTAAAGAAAATCATCTCAAAAATCTTCCGCTAAAACCGCGGCAAGTTATAAATATTTTAAGAAAACGGGCATATTCTGCCGCTAAATACTAAACTAATTTTAGATGAACGCAAGAGAGATCAGGTCGAGTTTTATGTCTTTTTTCAAGGAAAAATCCCATGAAATTGTTCCCTCAGCGCCACTGGTTGTGAAAGACGACCCGACATTGATGTTTACCAATGCCGGAATGAACCAATTCAAGGATTTTTTTCTGGGTAATAAAAAACCAAAGATTACAAGGATTGCCGATACCCAAAAATGCCTCCGTGTTTCCGGGAAGCACAACGACCTGGAGGAAGTCGGAATCGATACTTACCACCATACCATGTTCGAAATGCTGGGTAACTGGTCATTTGGCGATTACTTTAAAAAAGATGCTATCGCCTGGGCATGGGAGCTTTTGACAGTTATTTATAAGCTGAATCCCGACAGACTTTACGCAACAGTTTTCGGCGGCGATAAAGCGGAAG
This sequence comes from Cyclobacteriaceae bacterium, assembly GCA_041750735.1. Classification (GTDB taxonomy): domain Bacteria; phylum Bacteroidota; class Bacteroidia; order Cytophagales; family Cyclobacteriaceae; genus JAAUQL01. The sequence continues at coordinate 3,527 of JBGSYX010000254.1, read as the reverse complement.
GACTGGAACCTGACAATGAAGCCTTTGATTATTGGAAACAGTTTCTGCCGGATAGCAGGATATTGTACGGTTCCAAGAAGGATAACTTCTGGGAAATGGGCGATACCGGCCCTTGCGGACCATGCTCTGAATTGCATGTTGATCTTCGGTCTGATGCTGAAGTTGCTCAAACGGGGGGGCGCGAGTTGGTGAATACCGGACATCCCCAGGTGATCGAAATCTGGAACCTGGTATTTATCCAGTTCAATAGAAAAGCTGATGGCAGTTTGGAACTTCTACCCGATAAACATGTTGATACCGGCATGGGATTCGAGCGGCTTGTTATGGCGATCCAGGGAAAAACATCTAACTACGACACCGATGTATTTACGCCATTGATCGATTTCGTTGCCAATAAGGCTGGTGTACAATATGGTGATTCGGAAGAAAAAGACATCGCGATTCGTGTCATCGTCGATCATGTTCGTGCTGTTGCATTCACCATTGCCGACGGACAGTTGCCATCCAATACAGGCGCCGGTTATGTCATCAGAAGAATATTACGAAGGGCGGCGAGGTATGGGTTTAATTATCTCAATTTCAACCATCCGTTCATTTATGAACTTATCCCGGTGTTAGCCGATCAGTTTTCGGATGTTTTCCCGGAATTGAAGCAACAGGAAGAATTCGTCGCCAAAGTGGTGAAGGAGGAAGAAGCATCGTTCCTGAGAACGCTGGAAAACGGACTGAAAATATTCAATGAAGCATATTCTGATGCTAAAAAGTCGGTTACAGGTACAGTTGAGCCGGTAATCGCGGGAGAAGCAGCATTCAGGCTGTTAGATACCTATGGTTTTCCGATCGACCTTACGCAACTTCTGGCGCGTGAGCGGAATGCGTCAGTAGATATGGACTCATTCGGTAAGTTTATGGCCGAGCAAAAAAACCGATCAAAAGCAGATGCAGCCCAGGAACGCGGAGATTGGGTCGTACTCAGTGAAAATACGGAGAACATGTTTGTCGGGTATGAAGCGCTAAAAACCCAGTCCTCCATTTTGCGATATAGGGAGATAAAGGAAAAAGGCAAGTCGGTATTTCAGATTGTGCTGGAAAAAACGCCATTCTACGCCGAAAGTGGTGGACAGGTGGGTGATACTGGATTTATAGAAGTTGCCGGTGAAAAAATAGCTATCGCCGATACACAAAAAGAAAACGACCTTATTGTTCATTTTGCTGAAAAATTGCCTTCAAATCCCAGCGCAGTATTTACATGCGTTGTCGATGAGAAAAAAAGGATTCTGAACGAAAATAACCATTCCGCAACGCACTTGCTTCAGGCAGCGCTCCGAAGAGTTCTTGGCTCGCACGTGCAACAGCGGGGGTCTTTGGTCAATGATAAAGTTCTGCGATTCGACTTCTCACATTTCGCAAAAGTAACTGATGAAGAAATCGAGCAAATTGAGCATATCGTCAACAGCCGGATACGCCAGAATATTTCGCTGAATGAAAAGCGCAATGTACCAATAGAGCAAGCTAAAAGTCTTGGCGCTATGGCCCTTTTTGGTGAAAAGTACGGGGAATTTGTTCGTGTCATCACTTTCGATCCTGAATATTCGGTGGAACTTTGCGGAGGCACCCACGTGCCGATGACCGGTCGCATTGGATTATTCAAAATCATTTCTGAAAGCAGCATCGCGGCGGGTGTGCGCCGGATCGAAGCGATTACAGCCGATGCAGCGGAAGAATATTTCGATACTCAAATTAAGTTACTCGCCCAGGTTCGTCAATTGTTCAATAATCCCAAGAATCTCGTTCAGGTCATTGAAAACACGATCAATGAGAAAAACCAATTGAGCAAACAGATAGAACACTTCCAAATGGAGAAAGCCGGCCAGGTGAAGGAGGCCCTCATAACTAAGGCTATCCAAACCAATGGGATTACGGCTATTATTGATGAAGTGAAGCTGCCGAATGCCGATGCGCTGAAGAAGTTGTCTTTTGAGTTGCGCAATGAAGTGCCAAATCTATTTATGGTGCTGGCAGCAGAAATAGATGAAAAGCCGCAAATAGCCGTCATGATCTCCGACAACCTGGTGGCCGACCGAAAGCTTAATGCCGGTAATATCGTCAGAGAACTCGCCCGGGAAATCAACGGTGGCGGTGGTGGACAACCATTTTATGCTACTGCCGGAGGAAAAGAGCTTCAGGGATTGAGCAATGTCGTTACCCGCGCCAAATCAATGATTTCGGCGATAAAATAAGCTGAAATACCATAATACAGGATTCCCTGGTTGCGAACATCGCGTTTCGGCCAGGGATTTTTTTTCTTACCCCATGAGGAAAAAATGCTTTTCATACGCTCATTCTATGGATATCCATAGTATTCCTAAAGCAACGCCTCCATTTTTAGTTACCGGAATAATTTTCTATTTTTCAACATACTTAAAACTAAAAACCATGAACAAAATACAATTAATAGCCCGATTCAAGCTGCATGAAGGAAAAGTACAGGACTTTAAAGCAGTGGCGAAGGAGTGTTTAATCGTCATCAAGGAAAAGGACAAAGGTGTGATGCATTACGATTGGTTTTTTGATGAAAAAGAGACTGAATGTGTGGTGGTGGAATTATACAAAGACTCTGCTGCTGTATTGGACCATGTTGGATTAATAGGAGAATTGCTCGGCAAGGCGATGGCAATGAGCGATTTTTCAGGCGAAGTTTATGGGAATGCCTCTGATGCCTTAAAAGGAGCACTGGCCGGATTGAATATTAAAATGTACAAGTATTTTCAAGGACTCTCATATTGAGTTACTGAATGGTGGAACTACCATTTACATCGATGTTATTGGTAATGATTTTTTCATTCATCATGCCTGTATCCATGGTCAACCAATCACCGGATATCATTTCCGAATTGTTGACCGACGATGGCACATTCCCTAATAATAGGAAATTGCCATTGATGGTCTATAAAAACGCGATTGCCTTTTCAGCCGAAAACCCGGCTGTTGATGTGGAAAACACTTTTCGCAAAAATGACTGGGGAGGCACCTGGCGCAATGGCATCTATGCTTTTCACCACTATCACAGCACGGCGCATGAGGTACTCGGCATTTATTCTGGTTCGGTTACCGTGCAACTTGGCGGCCCCAATGGTATAATCATTGATGCGCAAAAAGGCGATGTCATCATTATTCCGGCAGGGGTTGCGCATAAAAACCTCAGTTCCACAGCCGATTTTGGGTGTGTCGGAGCCTATCCTCCCGGCCAAAGCTGGGATATGAACTACGGCAAACCTGCCGAACGACCAAAGTCCGATCAGAATATTTCCAAAGTGCCGTTGCCGGTTACCGACCCGGTTTATGGTGAGAATGGGCCTTTGATAAAAAACTGGGTGAAGGCAAAATAGCCTCTACGTCTCAGGAAAGAGCGCTGGCCTGTCAAAACAGCGGGGGTGTGGTAGGAGAGTGCGTGGAAGCATTGTTTTGACAAGATTTTTCTTTGGTTCGTTTCTTTTCATCGATTGGAAAAGAAATGAACATGCGAT
>JBGSYX010000253.1:0-5421 GCA_041750735.1 Cyclobacteriaceae bacterium | reverse complement strand
ATCTTCCCAGATAATACTTCCAATACTATCTGTCTCTTTTGATCATCCATAAAACAATTCAATCCATTTTTCTCCATTTGTCCTGATTTTAGTTGACTATCCTTTTAATTATTGGTCAACCTATTTCAGGACGGGACCTTCGCCGCAAAGAAGCGAGAGATCCCGGCACAAGGCCGGGAATATCGATCTTTATTATTTTGTGAGACTGCTTTTAATTCGCCCCGCGATTTTTCATTTATTCTACTTAACTTTCATCCGTTAGCGGCAACGACACCCGATTTTTAAAATTCCAGCTACAGATGAAAGTTTTTTATTTTTTACCTATCCTGATTTTTGCCTTTACCATAGAAAGTAAGACGCAAAACCAGCCAGATTCGATTACTCACAATTTCCCGGACACTCTTGAGTTCTATAAGTATCAAGGCCAACTTGTTAGTATTGTGATCATCAACCAAATTGTCAACAATTTCAATCAGGGCCACATCTACGACCCGCTCGGCCTCGCTGAAGGACGAATTGCAGGTCTTTCCATCACCAAACCCGGTGATGACCCCAATACAAAATACGATGTGCGGATTCGCGGATTGTCGAATATTCATGGCAATACCATGCCGCTCATCGTGATCGATGGCTATCTCGATGCGTCCCTGGAAAATGTGGATCCCGCCGATATCGAATCGATGACCGTGATCAAAGACGCATCAGCCACTGCCTTCTATGGCATACGGGGCGCCAATGGTGTCATTCTGATCAGCACGAAGAAAGGTGATGGAAAGCCACAGGTGAGTTACAATACGTATCTAAACGTGGAAAACGCTATACGTCAGCAGCCCGCCATGACAACGGATGAATATTTGGCCTTTTCAGACGAAGTGGATTTTGTTCAGGCCACAGACTTCGGCTACGATACCGACTGGTATAATGAAATTCTTAATACCGCTATCAGTCAGGCACATAATCTCAGCGTGAGCGGTGGTAATCTTTCTAACAAGTTTTACGGTTCGCTGAATTACCGGAATGTCGATGGCGTATTGGCCAATTCAGGTTTCGACCGTTTCAGCACTCGTTTCAATGTGGAGCACAAGGCGCTCAAGAGGAAGCTGACACTGGGTTTAAGCGTTGCCGGTACATTCAACAATTCAGAATACGGAAACAGCGACGCCTTCCGCTACGCCCCGATTTATAATCCGACAGCACCTGTCCGGTCTGATGATCCGGTTTATGAGCGATACGATGGCTATTTCCAGCAGATACTTTTCGATTATTATAATCCCGCCGCTATAGTCGAGCAGACTGACAACAACGGCCAATACACCGTGTTCAATATGCGGTTGTTGGGAAATTACGATATTACCGATAAGTTGGCTGTCAACGCCTCCTATTCCATGCAGACTGCCGGAATGCGGCAAAACATGTATTATTCGAAGTACAGCTATTACCGTGGCATCGACAGGAACGGACTTGCCTTTAAGTCATCCAGCGATAGTTACAATCAACTCTTCGAGGCGGGATTGCGCTGGACAAACAAGGTAGATTTTGGGAATATAGATATTGAAGCAGGGTATTCGTACCAGGAGTTTACCAACGAAGGTTTTTTCGCCGAAGGCGGAGATTTTATTTCCGACGCGTTTACTTACAATAGACTGGCGGCAGCCAATGACTTTAACAAGGGGCGGGGCAAGGCCGAAAGCTATAAGAATTCCACGACCATAAGCGGATGGTATGGAAAGGTAAATTATTCATGGAAAGATAAGGTGTTTGTCAATCTGGTCGGGCGGTATGACGGCTCGAGTATGTTTGGTGAAAATGAAAAGTACGGTTTCTACCCGGGCATTAGCTCAGGAGTAGATTTTGCGCAGATATTGTACATGTCATCATTTAATCTGATGAAGCTGCGGGTGGGCTATGGAAAAAGCGGACAAACGATTGGCGGGGATTACCGAGCCACGTCACAGTTAGCAGCTACCGACGGTTCGGTTTACTACAACGGTGGATATATACAACGCTATGAACTTGCAAATATGGGCAATCCTGACCTGAAGGCACCGGTGAAGTCGGAGATCAATATCGGCCTCGATTTTGATTATAAGAGCCTGTTCTATGGAAGTCTCGACTATTACTCAAACACCATCAGCGATCTTATCTGGCCATTTTATAGTATTACACCGGGGGCCATGGAATGGTACAATTGCGGCGAGATGAACAATTCAGGTTTAGAGTTCAGCATAAATGCTTTTCTGTTTACAGAAAAAAAACTCACCTGGACGCCATCGCTTATACTCACCAACTATTTCAACACTTCGCTTGGCAACTTTTCTGATGAAGAAAAAGGGTATAATTTCCCAGAGAGAAATTACCTAAACCCAACTTTCCCCGGATCGAGCGACTTAGGAAAAAACATCGTTCAGGAGAATGAGAAGGTGGGCAACTTCTATGGGCTGACGTACAAGGAAATATCTGAAAATGGCCAATGGGTTTTTAAGGATATTGATGAGGATCAGATCATAAGTGCCGCAGATCGGTCAGTAATCGGCAATGCGATGCCAAAGGTGGAGCTTGGGTTTGGCAACTACTTCACTTATGGCCGCTGGGATTTGAGCGTTTTTTTCAAAGGGCTGTTTGGTCATGAGATTATTAATGAATATTGGGCGATGTATGGCGCACCGAGGCATGTGACATATTACAATGTTCCCAGTATTGTGAAAGAGATGAAAGCTGAAAACGAAGTCTATCTTCGTGATGGGGCGAAGTTTTCAACATATTACCTGGAAAAGGGAAACTTCTTCAAGCTCGACAATTTCAGCCTGGGGTATAATTTTATTTTGAAACAATCCAGTTCTATCAAAGATCTGAAGGTTTACTTCACAGGAAATAATGTATTTGTGATCACTTCCTATTCAGGTTCTGACCCGGACATCCGCTACAGCGATTCTGCCTTCGAATACAATCCGTTGGCGCCCGGCATGGAGCGTATGTCGGAGTGGCTTATGTCGCGATCATTTGCCCTTGGGCTCACGGTGAAGTTTTAGGGTATTTCTTTTCTTACCATATTATCGGGTCGCTCCTCAGAATTCCATGAAATGGTTTCAGTTATTGATCTATACTGAGGTTGGAGTACTAGTCACCTCTTTAAGTCCACCAAACAGCCAGAGTTATGAGGATAGGACGTGAGCTATTTTTTGCCCAAAAAAAAGCGAAGTAGTGCGATCGAATATAGTTATTGATTTAAGTCCATGACCCATAAACTGCCGGCACAATAAAAGAGTTTGTTGTCAACCATATGCGCAAATTGAAATACTTCGGACTGGGATGGAACGGTCTGCCTTTTAAACCAAAAATTTGATGTAAAATCATATTCTGTGAAAGTCCAGTATGAAAAAACTAACGGGTTACCGTTATGCAGTGCAGCAGTATTCCCAGCTAAATCCCATGAATTATTAGATATTGAAGACCACAACCCTGAATCCGGATTATATTCATCAAGTGAAAAATCCATTAAGAAATAGCACTTGCCAGAAGAAGTAAATCCTAAGTCATAATACCGGAAACTTGATACCGGAGAATAAGTATTTGTCCACGCTCCAGTTGAAGGATTGTAAATCCAGAATTGATCACCACAAAGTATGTACACCATATTATTTAATACGACTGCAGTGGGGCTATAGCTATCATTCATTGGTGTTTCCATTACATATTCCCATTTATCCATTGTGGGGTCGTATTTCCAAAGGTCTTTATAGTTCATGCCGTTGAATGATGGCATATCTGATACATGATAACCGGTACCCATAGTATAGTATATTATGCCATCCAGGACAAAAGCTGCACCGCGAAAGCGATAACCCCCGGGGAAAGCTGCACGCTCATGCCACGAATTGGCGATGGTATTATACTCATAGATACTACTACCACCTAATACGAAAACTGAATTACCGATTAATACAGAAGTATATCTTGTTTCAGTTGCAGTGCTGGTAAACATGGTCATGGGTGAAGTATCGCCAATCTTTTGCCAGGCGTTTTTGATTAAAAATTTCTGGGGAAACTTCCACTGCATCCAATTCCCCTCAATGTAGGTAATTAAGAACATACCATAATCCGCACCAGGAGGTAAGTCAGGCACCCAAAAGCGAAGCCTGGTATCTGACAGTACCTCTGCATAAGCGGAGGCTAAATAATTGTCGAATTCATCAACAAATGTAATGTAGGGTTCATCATTTGTGTCGAACCCAAAACCATCGACGAAAACCTCCGAACCAACTATGCCGCTTACTGATGATATCCCGGTGGTATAACCCCCTGTTACCAAAATTTGAGTATCAGCTTCGTCGCTTTGCTCTGCAACCGTTACTTTCAATACCTGAGGGCCGGGGGTTGCTAAATTTGGAGCTACCACTTTGAGCAGTGTATCCGAAGCTTCGACAACCTTGCATACCTTATTCCCGATGGTGACTGTATTATTCAATACTACATTACTGAACCGAATACCTGAAATGGTGAATTGATCACCTATATCGCAGGTCTCCGGAGCAAATCCGCTGATTTGGGGAGGTAAACATCCCAGGCTGAGAAAATCCGTTGAAGGCCCATAGACAGTATTTTTAAAAGTTTTTGCATATGATCTTACTCTATAGTTTTTGTTTTTAGTCAAGTCAAAATCAACAAAAATATTGAATTGATTATCAGCAGGCTCGCCCAATATCTTCACATAGGAATCTTCTTTGGTTGGCTCCATAGATTCAGCCCACACAAAACCATATTCTATTACCTCAAAATCGTCGGCTTTCAAAAAATCCGCACTAAACAGTGCTCCGGTATTTGAAATGTCTTTAACCTCATGCGTGTCAAGCAATGGGAAATCATAAGGGTTGTCCATTTTTTGGCATGCTGACAATAAGGTAATAGCTGATATTATAGCATGAATGTAGTGTCGCATAATCTAAAAGTTTATCCCGGCCAAAATAGAAAGGGCGCTGTATCCCAGATCTGTACCTTCAAAATCACTGCTGGCTGTATTTCGGTATTTTATCTCAGTATGGATTTTAGTTCGATTTTTTAGAGGGAACTCAAGGCCACCCGCAATATCAAATCCTATTAAAACTCCGGATGAATTAATTTTCAATTCGTCATTTATGTTTATTTCATTCTGATTCTGAGAGATGCTCAGTTCATGCTCTGAGACAACCGAAACATAATCAATGGACATTCCGGCTTTTAAATACTTACTGGTTCGACTGCGTGAAAATATTTCTTTTACATTTAGTAATGTGCCCACACCATGTATTTTCAGTACATGGTATTCCTTATAATTATCTTTTTCATAATTAAATTCTGGTGTTGCGTACAACCAGTTCAATTCCGTATTTATGAACAAATTCTTGGGTTTATACAATGGCATATCCAAAAAAAATGCAATGGCAG
>JBGSYX010000252.1:0-3939 GCA_041750735.1 Cyclobacteriaceae bacterium | reverse complement strand
TGTATATATTTCTCTACAAATTAGGACGATCGTCTTAATAGGATAGACAATTGCCGTATTCATTATATCCCTGATTCTAAAAAACCAGTTCAGGAAATTCTAATAGGTCCACAATTCTGCATGTAACTCCCATATTTTAGTCATTATTACCATAGATATCTTCATTGGTAATGGTATTAACCACCATAAGCAACCGATGTAAGTTGTTTACCTTTTTCGATTCAGCCCGGTCGGTTACAAACCATGGCAATTTTATATACTTGCATGTGTAGTTTTCAATATTAATACACCTCTGAAAAATACACACAATATTATTTTTAAGGGAGCAGTAATATAAACCCAAGGGGACGGTCAATCGGAATTATGAAGGGGAAAGAGTTAGTATTTATTTTTTTTACAGTATTCATTTTAAGTTTAAGTAGCTTTTCTTTAAAAGCTCAGAACCCTTTCATTCCTAAATACGAAGCTGTAAAAAGATCGGAACGTTGTTTCACCGTAACATACGATATAAAAAACCAGTTTGGCTCTGTCTGGTGGGCCGACAAGATTGATTTTTCCAAAGACACCTTGTTCAATTTTGTCGTTTATATGGGCAACCGCGATAATAATGGCGCTGACGGACTGGCCTTTGTTATGCATGCTGACCCTCGCGATACAATAACTGACAATAGTAAAACAGTGATCATCGACGGTGCCGGATCATGGTCACTCGAAGCTGCAACTGGCGATGATGGTGGTGGATTAGGCTATGCCATGCATAGTAGCCGTGTTGGCCCAAATACAATTCCTGGTCCACATGGTCCAGGGGATAGCCCCGAAAATCATAAAATTAAACCTTCAGTAGCCATAGAAATTGACACCTGGAACAATGGTGACGTTCCCGATGGTGCAGCCGGAAAGGATGGCAATGGGGTAAATCAACCCGTAAGCCCTTATCTGGGATGGGATCACACCTCTATGGTATATAATGGTGATTTATATAAGGAACAAAAGTTAGTTTCTGACGGTGCAGGCAACACTGGCAGGATACTTCCACTGAAACCATCTTATGCATTTGGAACAGCCAAAAACCCGGATGGCACATCATCTAACAATATAGAAGACGATCGTTGCTACACGTTCCAGATTCGATGGCATGTGAATAATGATGGAACTCAGGATCTGCAATTATTAGCTGATATATATGACGGGTCCACTAATACCACAAACCTCCAACTCATCATGACACATACCGATGATATGCTGACCAAGGTTTTTGGGGGAAAGTCAATTTTACGCTTCGGATTCACAGGTTCTACAGGTGGATCAATCAATGAACAAACTATCTGTTTATTAGGTGAGAATTTACAGCCATTTGCCGCTGACGACTATGCTTCCATACCGGCAAATCAACCAACGGTCATCGATGTAGAGAGCAATGACAACGACCCAGATGGTGACCAGCTTCATGTGCCGGTAATTATCGATTTCCCAAAAAATGGTTCTGCCGTCATTTTTGACAGCCTGAATGTGAATTTTCTGCGTTATACTCCGAACTTAAACTATGTTGGAAGAGATTCACTCCGGTACGTGACATGTGATGTAAACTCAACCAAATGTTATGCGAAATGTGATACCGCTACTGTCTATATTAATATCGGTTGTATTCCTTTTACGGTAGAAGCTACAGCTTTATCCCCGAATAATGTTTGTTCTGATACCGTACCAAGTACCGGTTCTGCGTCTGCCAGCGCTTCTTTGCCTGGTACATTTTGGTATGAGGGTTTTCAGGATTTAAACAATGGCGCTTCAAGCGATAATGGCACATCGGCATGGTCATTTACAACATCCGGTGGCAGTTGCAGTGGCAATGCCATTATTGCGGTTCAATCCAATAAGGGCGAAAACAAATTTCGGGTTCAAAATTCTGGTTGTATCGTAGAATGGGCAACCCAGGTTCTTGATATTTCAACTATATCAGATGTAAGTGCCAGTATTGACTTGGAATCAAAAGGTAGTTTCGGTGGCAATTCGGACTTTATTAGAGTTTACTATAAGGTGGATGGGGGACCTCTCGTCGAATTTGACAATGGCAACCATTCAGGACCGCTGGGAAATGGCGTTAAAGTTGCTACTGCAGAAGGAATTAACGGAAGCACTCTTCAGATCATTATTCAGGTTAAAAATAATAAGAGCAGTGAAGAGTATTTCTGGGATAATCTCATTATTTCCGGTAAAGGGCCTTCTATTCAAGCTGCTGCAACCTATAACTGGTACAGCGGCAATTCGCCTTCTGGACCAATTGTTTTTAATGGCCCGATGGTAAATGGAATGCCTCATGGAAATTATACAGTTGTGGCGATCGATGATAAGACGGGATGTTCTTCTATTCCAGCAACAATCACCATTGACAGTACGGGTTATCATGTCTCCGGAGGATATATTGAGAGATTAGCGCCATTTACAAACTGTAAATTACCCTTCGACGGTGCTTTGGGCGCTGGTGTAATCAACGGGATCGACACATTAACAAGTGGATATGTCTTTGAATGGTATCATCAGGAAGATCCAAAAACACCCGCATTTATAAAAAGAATTGGTTCGATAGCACAAAATCTCCAGAGTAGAGAGTACACCTTGATTATTACAGAAATTGCCTCCGGGTGTGATACAACATTGAGTGGAGAGGTGATCAATAATGTAATTATTCCCACGATTACAGCTAATACCATAGCCGATATCACATCTTGCTCAGATCCGAATACCGGTATTGCCGAAGTTTCAGTTGGTGGCATGACCGATGGTTATACTTTCGAATGGTATTCCGGTCCATCAATAGGTGCCGGACCTCCGGATTATACAACCCCTTTGATAAATACACTTCCTGCTGGGATTTATACCGTTCAGGCCATTGATACTATTACGTATTGTACATCGGCTTCGCAATCCATCACTATAAATGACCGCACAGTACTTCCTCAAATCCAGGTGACTGTGAATTCTGAACAAACTTCCTGTGATACGCTTGCTTTAACAGGAAAAATCAGCGGTGCGGTAAATGAAAACGGAACTCTGGTGACAACCGGTTATACGCTTAACTGGTATAAAGGACCAAATGATGTAATTCCGGCACGTCCCGGATATACCGGTGGCCCTACGATAGATGGCCTTGAAGCCGGACAGTATAGATTGATTGTAGTTGCAGATGGAACCAATTGTACTTCCTTTATGGATACCCTCATACAAGACAATACCATTACTCCTCCAGATATCACCCTGACACCAACACATGTGACATCCTGCAACGTGCCCAATGGAATAATTGCGATAAATGTTACTGGAAATCCGGCTGATTACTTTTATAATCTTTACCATGGATTCGGGGCAGTAACCGATAGCCTTATCTTAACGAGCAACGACCTAACCATTTCTGATCTGGCTATTGGAAATTATACTGTAGTTGCAGTAGATCGTATTACTAAGTGTGAAACCAATCCGGCGACTATTACCATTAATGATGCTACAGTCTCTCCGACAGCTTCATTTTCATCCCTTGATCAGGTTTCCTGTGATCCTGTTAATCCAACCGGTCAGCTTACAACAACAATTGGTTCCGGCGTAATTACCGACTATTCCTTTGAATGGTTTAAAGACAATCTTTCAGGAATTTCGATTATTCCGGACCCTACAAGCAATGGAGAGGTTATTTCTAAACTTGCTGCAGGAACATACACATTAAGATTGACAAACAACTTAACACAGTGTTCAAATGTTTATCCTTACACTGTAAATGAAATTCTTTCTTATCCTGCTGCCACGGCCGAACAATCGGCTTCCACTTTCTGCGGAGTCAACGTCAATGGACAGCTCAGGGGCCTGGTCGGTGGTGTGGGCAACCTGGATGCTGACTATACTTTCAACTGGTACGACGCCATTGCTGCTCCGCTGGCATCTAATAAC
>JBGSYX010000251.1:0-6675 GCA_041750735.1 Cyclobacteriaceae bacterium | reverse complement strand
TGGAATTTAATGACAACGCGCAAAATGCCGAACCCACATTATCCATGGCCTCGGATTATACGGTAACTCCGTCAGTTAGTTTGGAGACAATTTGTGGAATTGTCACTGAAAAATCGCTGATCAGCAATGGCGAGTTTGTTGGCGGTACCCTATCTATAGCCAATGATGCCGAACATTTAATGTTTTTGTATGAAGCGGCAGAGGGTTGGCTGATATCTGAAGTTCAGCTTTATTTTGGAGATTTGGATGAAATCCCGGCTGTATCGAACGGGAATCCGATAATGGGACATTTTCCTTATAAAACGTCTGTGAATCCTCCAATGACGGCAGTACCCGTTTCTTTTATGCTGGATGAGTTACCTTTTAATGACACTAATACATTGACGATAGTTGCTCATGCCACTGTAGTGAGTGGAGAGAGTGATGAACTTGTTTCAAAATCAGTGTATGCCGCGTGGGATGAAGGATTTACATTTTCAGGGAATAAATGGGGAGGCGGATTTGTTTATGAAAAACAATTATGTGATGGAGATGCAGTTCCCGGTACAATGGAGGCAAACGCTGCAGAAGAAACGACCGAAGCAGAAGTCACAGGACTTATGTGCTTCGAGCCAGCGCAACTTTTCCTAACATTCGATAACGAGGAATACATAGGAACAGTCGACTTTGCCCTTGATGATGCCCTGGAAAACATGGTAGTGACCTATACCCTATTTGATGAATCAGACTGGAATATTTCGGTCGTTCATATCAATATTGGCGATCTGGAATCATCACAAATTAGCAAAGGCAAGGCCAGTACCCCTGTTGTGGGACAATTTGCCTATGTGTATCATCTCGATGCATCGGCAGACAACACGTTAAGTTATACATACAGCATTCCTGTCGGAGACCTGGATCCGGAGTTCTTAGCCGGAGGTTGTGAAGATTTTATTGTTCAGGCAACGCTTGTGTCTGAGGTGGAAGTGGATGGCGTAATCAGCGAGGTTACAAAATCAGCTTTTGCCCAGTGGGAACAATCATTTGCCAGTCCGAAAAAGGGTGGGTATTTTGAATTGTGCCTGTTGAATTGTGTTGAAGAATGAATTTAAAACCATGCGATGAAACAGACGTCGATTCGCAATGACTTCAATACCCGCACATTTTAATTTGAATTGATCGATTACAATTATTTCAGGCATTTATCCTTCACAAAACGGGGATGATTGCCTGATCTTTTGAACAGTCATCCCTTAAATAATCATTGATTAACTAAATTAAAAAATCATCCGAAAGATTAGATGCAATACTAAAATCGTTGAGGGTGCCGGACGAATATTGTATATTTTGAATCATCCTTTCGCTGAAATACTCACCTCTTTTTATTAAGCGCTAATCAGCTTACTGCGTATTGAATATCAGCAAGTTAGAATTTACATTTAAATACACAAAACATATTTCACAACCACTTTAAAACCACACAGAAAGGAGGTATTCTATCATTTCCTGATTATCAATTCATTTTTCAAACATTAATCCACCCTAAACTAATTCAAAATGAAAAACAACCTATTATTCCCAGGCATACTTATATGTTGCCTCGCCCTTTTTCTATTCCAGTGCAATAAAGAGACATTGGATATTATTCCAGCAAATGATTCACTCGATGAGACTCTTGCCGCAAAAGGAGGTGGTGGTGGTAAAGGAGGAGGCGGACATACAGAAACACTAACGAACAATCTTTCTTTCCCTGCTCTATGTGCTGACGGTTATAGCCTATCGCCCATTGCAGCGACTTCGTTTCTAGTTGAATATTTGGGCCCTTTCACGGGTGTAGAGGACAATATGGATTATATCCTGGCTAATGGTCCGTGGTACGCCCAAAAAGTAGAGGGTAATAAATGGCAAGCCCAGTTTGAAATTGTCACCACACCGGTTAATGTGTCGTTCATTGATTGGGGCGATGCAATAGAATCAGTTGACCCCAAAATCGGCAGACCCTATAGACTTGAATTAGCTCTTTACAGTGGACAGTTTGGCCCAATGACAGCCTACACCATGACAGAACTGGCCTTCCCGAGCAGCCCACAGGAAACACAGGGCACGAACACCTTAACCTATGAAAGTAACTATGCTGCTGTCGCATCGCCAATGGGAAAACTTTTAGTACAACGATTTGATGATAAAGAGGCACTGGTATGGAATGGTACTTCGTGGGATGGTGCATTGTCTACTGAGCCGGTTGTCTTTGCACAGGAACTAAATGTTGGAGGAAGACTGATTTATGGTGCTTCAACAGGTGGTTGGAAGCCAACAGCACCAGGCGAATATCGGATCACTTTTTATATGACAGAGGCCAGTATAGTAAATCTAAAAAGTGCGATAATTGCTGATAAGACCGCGCCAGAGACTCCAAAAGTAGCGGAGAACAATCAACCCTATGTCCACCAGGAACATAACATATCCTATGTAGACGTCCAGATAACTTCAGGAGGTGGCGGAGGTGGTGGAAATCACTAAGACCAATAGAGGTAGTATCCCGCTAAGTCTGTAAGAGGTAAAAAAAGTTATTTCTGGAAATTTTCCGGCCCCTCAAAGGCCGGGGAGAAATTACGGAAATAACTTTTTCAGGGTACCTTATCACATTAAAACTATAAAAAAAGAAGATACATTCAGCGAGGAATTCCTCAAGCAGTTCAAAACCGGGGAACCGCTTCTCCCCTTCTACACTATTCATATTGAGGGAGATTGATAAGTGAGCCAATAATCATTAATAATCCATAATTCATAACATTTTTTCTCCTTCTCCCCTTTTACTCTTTTCTCCATTTCCATTGAACTATTGAACCAGTGAACCGCTGAACCGCTGAACCAATCTGCAAAGGCTTAATCTTTGACAGTAACAAGTCCGCCGTGAAATGGCGAAAGATAAAATTTCATGTCAAGCTCCTTTTCTGCCCGGAAAAGTTTATTGTTCAATTCGAGGCTTCGCAGCCCAATACTTTCCCGCAATGAATCTGCTTTTATAGCGTCGGACTTAGTGATTGTTTCACTCCAAATTACAAACCCTTTCTCTCTTCTGTCCGTGTCAACGACAATTCTCCATGTTTCTATAATTGCCAGGTCAATTGCCGATAACTCACCATGCCGAAGCGCCTTGTAAAGCTTGGGTCGCAATTCCGTATAAATTGAATCATGTTCATTATGACTTATTATCACTGTCGCCCAGGATTTGTCACCAATGACTTTTTCACCTGGATAGCCAACCTGGTCGATGATCTGATTAATGCGCCTTACCTGTAGCCGGTTGTTTGGTACAAATTTTCGGTTTGTGTATCGCTCTCTCCACTTTTTTACCGGCGTGAGTGCTACCCTGATTGCTCTTTTTTGATCTTCAGCAAGCATCGCTCTTATCTCCGTCCTAAGTTCCAGGTTGATGCTGTTTTCGAATTCTTCCGTGAATTGGTCCTGGTTGGCTTTTAGCCTTTTCCATCGGTCATCATCCTTGAATTTCTTAAGAGTCGCTGTTTTCATAATCTCCTTTAAAGTCCACCCCCTTTTCATTCCTTTTTCCAGGAAGTAGAATAAGTTGTCGGTGTCATTGGTGTATGCAGAAAGTTGCGCGGCGATTTTAATATCTCTCAGAAATACATGTTGATACGTGTCGGCGAGATTTCGATAAATCTGAATGCTCTCCATGAATTGTCCGGCAACGATATATTCTTCAGCATTTATGATTTCATTATTATAGTCCAGGTAGTTATACGTCTGTCCTGAACATAAACCTGGAAAGAGCGCGAGTAGTACGAGTAGTTTTTTCATCAATACAGTTAAACATATACAATACTCCCAATGGCTAAAAGGTTGTCTGCCGGCGCTGTGGGGGGAATTTAACAAGGTTTTACTTGTATGTCCATTTTTGGTATTGTCATCAAAGTGGTTTACTCAGCGTGAAACATCCATCTTAAACCAAATTTGTCATTAAGTGCGCCATAAGTGCCAAAAGGTTCAACTCTTAAAGGGTCAGTGACATTTGCTCCGTCTGAAAGTTTCTTAAAAATCTCTGTCGTACTTTCAATAGTTCCGCCACTTATATAAAGGCAGTTCATATTTCCTCTAATGGGAGTTTCATCAGGTTTTAACCAATCTGAAGTTGAAATATCAACAAATTCACTTTGTAATCTTCCGTTTAATGTTTTGCTATGAAAATCGACTGGAAACAACGCCTTCATAGGAGATTCTCCAACACTTGTTATTTGCAGGTGTCCACCGAGACACAATTGATAAAATTCCATAGCTTCTTTTGCCCTTCCGTCAAAAAGAATGTAAATACTTTGTTTTGCCATATCCGTTTTTTTTTAATTTTTCATTGAATTTATGAGTCTGTTGTACAATGACCAATGACGGTTAGCCGCTTTGCGAAGGCGGGGATTTTTAGCACTAAACTTAACTAGAAGCACAAAGTTTGAATTTAGCACTTCACTTTCATAGACGCACGAAACCCTCGCTTTTGCAAAACGGCTGTTATGCGGTCGTTTTTATTTCGTCAGTTCATCCATAGAAGTATGAAATCTTATTTTCAACATCGTCATAGGTTACTGTCTGTTTTTTTTTTGTTAAATTCAAAGTAACTTAGAAGTCCAAAATCACCTGAACACATGGCTGTGTGAGCAAGCAAAACACTAGAAACAGTCAAAGTCCAATTTGTATTTGCAACAAATAGCAAAATTATTAGAATAGTTGTGATAACCACAAATGGCGCTAATGCAACCACTTCAAATTCTTTCTTATTCGCAACAAACTTGTCTGCCAATGCCATAAAGTAGAATTTTTTAAGGTTAGCGTCATACGAAGTGTCTGTCGCACCTTGTGATTTATAGGCTAAAACGTGTATGTATTCGTGCAATGGAAGCAAGGCTAATGCTATTGCAAGTCCATATGAGAACTGTGTAAAACGGTTACCAATGCTATAATCTGCTAAGTTGTAGCCTTTAACAAAAAAGTATCCAACAAGTCCAAAAATAAGGAAGTTGCTTATGTAATAAAACACTGAATACTTTGTCCGTTTTTTCATATAGGTCTGTATGAATGGCACAAGTTCTTTATGTCCTAACTCGTCAAGCAGGAAGTAACCATTTTCATACAATTCGTCTGGTTTTATTTTCATTTTTACGTTGTTGTTTTAAAATGCCGCATAACGGTTTGCGGCTAAAAGAAGTGGCGGTTTTGGAACACTAAACTGTCTATACCCACCAAACTTTATTAGTTGAACAAATGTTTGTATTCGCACTTCCCCCGCCATTTTTTTTAGGTGCTGTTATAAGCAGTTAATTTTTTATCAGTTTAGTAGTGAATGATTTATTTGTTTCTAGTTGTTTAATATTTAGAAAATATATTCCTGTCATTAAATCTGTCTGAATAATCCCATTGGATAATTCGTCCTTGTAAACTATTTGTCCGAAACAGTTGTAAATAGTTATTTCTAAAGTGCCGTCTATGCCTTGAATGCGAAAAGAATTTTCAAATGGATTCGGATAGACTTTAGTTGTTGAGCCAAAATTAAAGTCGTCAACACTTAATGGAATAGAACAATTTGATGGAATCGAGTCTGTCGTATAAAAGTCGGAACATGTATTGCAAAATACACTTTTGAAAAAACAACTTGCTCTATTTGCTCTGAATACACTACTAGCATTTCTGAAAATTCCGTGTCCGCCTGTAGTGTCAATGGTTATTTCGCTACAAATATTATTTGCAATCAAGTCATAATGGATAGCCCTTGAACCATTTAATGTATAATGCAAAAATGAATTGTCTGCGTCAATTAAAACGGTCGTATCTAGTTCTCCATGGAAAGCAACCGTAGGAAGCATTTCATTAGCATCTACTTCGCTTGCAGTTATGCCTCCCCAATTATTAAATATTCCTTTTAAAGAATAAGTATTAGTTAAAGTATTACCTGAAGTATAAAGGTTTCCTAATTCTGCACTTGTAGCTGTTCCGCTATACAACAGAGAAATACTGTCAAGTTCAGATTGGTCTGCATAAACCATACCCAGCGCCAATAATGAACCTGCACTTTGACCTCCAACAAATAACCAACTAGTATCAATTCTAACCGCATTTGCATTATTAACAACAAATCGCATAGCCGCATGTCCATCTTGAATTGCCCTATATCTTGCCTTATATTGACCATATTCGGTAAAGTCATAACCAAGTCTGTAATTAACTGAGGCGCAAACAAAACCTCTCCTTGCCAAGTGAATACATAAGTCTTTAATATCACCGGATTGCTTGTCACCTGATGAAAAACCACCACCGTGAAACAACATAATAAATGGGCGTTTGGGTGATGTATCAATTCCTAGATTGGGATAATATAAATCCATAAGTAAAGTGTCTGGATTACCCAAGTGGTCATTGGCTATGCCAAATTGAATATTGGCTCCAGTTGTAATTTCCGTAGAGTCGAAATATTCCACTTCTGTGTATCTCGTATCACTGGTGCAATATTGTCCATAGGTCTTTCCGATTAAAAGGAATAAAGTCGAAGCTATGATTAAAATTTTATTTGTCATGTCTTTTTTAATTGCTTATAACCTATAGTGTTTTATCCGTTGTTTTTCCGGCAAGGAAGATAGTTGAAAGGGATGAGAAAAGGAATAGCGGCGGTGTCAGGAAAGAGGAGATGGA
>JBGSYX010000250.1:0-3751 GCA_041750735.1 Cyclobacteriaceae bacterium | reverse complement strand
ATAATAGCTTTAGGAGTCCTGATCGTGTGGAATTATATCGTAAACCCAGAACTGTTAGAGGTGAGGAAGGCGGAGATCGGCTTTTTAGAAATGACGGACATTATTTTACGGATGTTACTACGACCTCAGGCATTAATTCCGGCGATATTGGTTTTGGACTCGGCGTATCAGTCAGCGACCTCAATGGTGACTTGCTGCCGGATATCTATGTAAGCAATGATTTCTGGGAAAGGGATTACTTATACATCAACAAAGGCAACGGCACTTTCAATGACCAACTTGAGGGTCGTTTAGCAAAAACGTCCATGAACAGTATGGGTGCGGATATCGCGGATTTAAACAATGACAGTTGGCCAGAGATAATGACTACCGATATGCTTCCGCCAGATAATTATCGCTTAAGAACCATGACGCAATTTCAGCCTTACCGCATGGGTACGATGAAATTCGATTCTGTTTATCACCACCAGGTGATGCAAAATTGCCTCCAGTTGAATGACGGAAATGGTAATTTTCAGGAAGTGGCCCATTTAGCAGGTGTCGCTGAATCCGACTGGAGTTGGGGTGCGCTAATCCTGGATCTTGACCTGGATGGTTGGAAGGACGTATTTGTGAGCAACGGCATTCAGCGCGATCTCACTGATTTTGATTTTGTTGATATCATTACCAATAAAGCAGTCGTGGACAAGATTGTAGAGGAAAATAAACGATTTGATTTCAGGGATTTTTTACCCTTTATGCCCGCCAACAAAATATCTAATTGTGCATTTATGAACCAGAAAAGCATGGCATTTACGAATATGTCGGATCAATTGGGCTTATCTGCGCCATCATTTAGTAATGGATCTGCTTATGGTGACCTTGACAATGACGGAGACCCGGACCTGGTGATCAATAATGCTAATATGGAATGCTATATTTACCAGAATAATGCTGTAGAAAACAAGCAAAATAATTTCTTAAAGGGTCAATTCAACGGACCAAAAGGAAATGCCCACGGGATTGGCACACAGGTGATTATCAACAAAGGAGAGAATATGCAAGCTCTTCAACACTATTTATCCAGAGGATTTCAAAGTTCAGTAGCACCGGGACTGATTTTTGGCGTTGGCAAAACCGACACACTTGATATCATAACGGTAATCTGGCCAGATGGAAAAATGCAGGTTTTGGAGCATGTCGCGACTAATCAGACCCTAACACTTAATTACGATGAAGCGGATTTGCATTGGTCTCCCCCGCAAACTCAAGGAACAACAATATATACCGAAGAACCCAAAAATGCCTTTGTGGGTAATACAAAGCACAATGAAAACATGTACAATGATTTCGTTCAGGATCCCATGTCGTACAAAACACTATCCATGGAAGGACCGAAGATTATCACAGCCGATGTAAATGGTGATCAATTATCTGACCTCGTACTACTTGGTGCCGCGGATGATCCAAATAAATTGTTCATTCAGAAGCCTGACGGGAAATTCTACTTTGTCGCCCAGTCATCTTTTATGGCCGATAAGGCGCTTGAGGCCACATGCGGGACATTTATTGATATCGATTCTGACGGAGACCAGGACTTATTGATTGGCCATGGTGGAAATGAAATGGCCAAGGGCAACCAAAATTTTGCGATGCGCGCCTATAAAAATGACGGGAAAGGAAATTTTTCACTGGATGTTGAAGCCACACCCCATGTGAGCGGCAACTTATCTTGCATAGTACCCTGTGATTTTGACGAGGATGGAGATCAGGACTTATTTTTGGGAGCACGGTCAGTTCCCTCGCATTACGGACTTGTTCCCAGCAGCTTTCTTCTTTTAAATAACGGCAATCGTACCTGGTCGAATGTAACCACTGAGGAATTCGGTAGGCTGGGAATGGTGACCGGGGCTGTTATGAGCGATGTGGATAAGGACGGAGATAAGGATTTGATCGTCGTAGGTGATTGGATGCCTGTTACCATTTTTGAAAACACACCAGGTGCATTGACCAAAAAGGGAATTATTAAAGATAGCTTCGGATGGTGGTCTTCGATTATCGCCAAGGATTTGGATGGTGATGGAAATGAGGACTTCATTCTCGGTAACTGGGGATTGAACAGTAAATTGAGGGCCTCTCCAGAAAAACCATTGAAACTGTATATAAAGGATTTTGACCGCAATGGCAACGTCGATAAAATATTGGAATGGTATCCATCAGCAGACAATACGGCATTTCCATTTATTTCAAAAGATGATATCACCAAATATATCCCTCAGTTACAGCAAAAAAATCCCAGCTATGCTGAATATGGTAAGATGACTTATAATCAACTTTTCGATGAAAGTCAGCGCCAGGGAGCATTGGAACTCAGGACAACCACCCTGGAAAGTGCAATACTTTGGCGCGATGAGTCGGGATTTAGGTTAGAGGCACTCCCCAGAGAGGCTCAGATTGCACCTGCACATTCAATTATAGCAGATGATTTGGATCAGGATGGAATTGTTGATATTCTTCTATTTGGAAATGAATATGGTCTAAAGCCAGAGTTGGGCAGGATGGATGCGAACCGAGGAGTGTTTCTAAAAGGAGATGGGAACAAAAAATTTCATGCATTAATTTCTAATGAAAGTGGTTTGTCTATCACTGGTCAGGTGAGGGATTCGCGACTTATTGATGGTGCAAATGGCGAAAGAATGCTCATCATTTCCCGAAATAATGAAGACGCGCTATTATATCAATTACAAAAGCAGTAGCTAAAATAGCTGACCACTCAAAAATTGATTTCTTTAGAATCACCGTTCGAATAGTGGAGTATTACTCTACTGCAGTTTTTGGGTATGATCAGCCTCCTGGAAGATTGCGACAAATAGGTGCTGCCATAGTAAAATTCCTGCTTTCTTTTAGTTCCATCTTCCATCAGCAGTTCGCCCCACAAAGCAGCGCCAGGATCGATGTTTTTCAGAATATCATTTTTTATCCAGGTGTGAGCAACAAGAGAATCCTTATTTTGGGTCGTGAGTATCAGCTCTTGCCCCTCGCGATCGAATAAAGCCACAATGCCCTTAGCATCGCCGGTAACTCTAAACCCGGATTGGTAAGGCTTAAAAGTTGTAAATTCCCCATTGCCTTTACCGCTGAGGAACAATCCTGGCGAAGCGTCAATTCTACCGGTCATTAATTCAATCGAGTAATCATTACCAATCAGTAACAGGTCGGTATTTCCATCACCATCGAAGTCCTGCGGAAGTATGCCGAATATGGGTGCGATCTGTGCTTCATTCGGAAGTGGTTTTAGGTGAAATTCACCGGCACCATCATTAATTAGGCACACTGATTTAAAATACGTGCCTTCCAGATGGTAGGCATTTGCCAATTCCTCAGAGGTAAACAGGTCATTAATGGTTGATTTTCCAAATTCATTGTAGGTTTTTACCCGCTGAAAAAGAAAATTAACCTGCTGAAGCATGCCATCCCGGGTATGGATAGGGAATGGTTTTTTCTCAAAATTCTCATCGCTGTTGTACCGCACCACGATCGGATCTACCATGCCGTTTCGGTCGAAATCTGAGGCATAAAGGGAGAGAGGATATTGTGCGTCACCTTTAAAAATGCTGTTCAGACCCAGGTTTCCACAGATGTAGTCGGTATCGCCGTCATTGTCGATATCAGTGCTGGTGATGCAATTCCACCAACCTGCCGAGGGCTCTTTTAGTAGTTTGTCCGAAACATCTGTAAAAGTCCCTTGGTTATTTTTCAAAAAAGTGATTTT
>JBGSYX010000249.1:0-13487 GCA_041750735.1 Cyclobacteriaceae bacterium | reverse complement strand
CTCTCACAGAGGACTCGGAGGAATGAAGTCACTTGGGTTAATAGTAGTCTTATTTATTGTGCTATTTTTCAGAGAGAAGTGCATGACTTTTTCGGAAGGCATATAATAATGCTGGCAATTTAAAATAAGGCGGGAACGCTTGTGATGAAAATTAACACTCCTGAATCAGATAGATCAGCGCATGTTCATTTCTTTTCCAATCGATGAAAAGAAACGAACCAAAGAAAAATCTTGTCAAAACCATGCTTCTCCGCGCATATCCAACGCACCCCCGCTGTTTTGACTGGCCTACGCTCTATACTCAGAGGTAATAAATAGCCTTCTTTTACTTTTTCAGCGGACCTTATTTATTCTCATAGATACAGGCACCCGGATTGGACCTGACATAATAGTCTTTATAATTCTCTGCTTTCGGATCCATGCATCCCTCCAGGTTCAGTATCCTGATATTGCGGAAGTCCAACGGCTGGCCTTCGCTTTGCAAAGCAATGTATCCCTCAGTCAGTAATTTGCCATCCTGCTTCATTGTAGGATCATACCGTTCTACAACCCCGCCACCAATTTGGGGCTGAGTATATTGCAAAACAGTATCTCCCTCAATGAGATGCGTAACCAATGAATCTCCTAGCACGATTAATTCCACCTTTACCCAAACACCCTTTTCATAGGTTTGGGAAGTCGAATTAATGCAGTGACCAGGAAAAATTTTTCCACCGTAAACCACCTCCGTACCAGGAGAACACATATTGCCGGTTGGTCTGGGTTTCCCATCACCGAGGCTACCTAAAAACTGCATTTCGACAGAAATCGGCCAATTCTGTTCTTTGGGCATAGTTCTGGGATCCTGGGAATGGAACATCACGCCGCTATTCATGATGGTGTAAGAGGGCGCGCCAGGATGGAGATCGCCGACAAAGCGATATTCCAGTTGCAGTCGATAGTAACCGTACGGTTGTTTGTAATACAAATGACCGAAACGCTCCTTGAAATCACCCTCGTATTCATCGTACCTGACCTCAATGGTATTTTCCTCCACGCGGAATGTTCGGCCATAATTTACGCCGACATCATAGTGATGGATTTTTACTATCCAGTCATTGATATCCTTTCCATTGAACAAATCCTGCCAGTCCGTGGATATAACACTTTCCTGTGCTCGTAAAGATGATACGGTGGCGATACTGATTGCCAGGAAAAGACAAAAAGCTTTGGTAGTTTGAGTTATGTGTTCCTTCATGATGGGTTATTTTGGTGTCTGCTGAAATATGTCGCCTAACCATAAGCAATATAAATCCACAAAAACTGGACTACAAGCGATCATCGTAAATACCGCATCGGTTAACCGCTCATTGACTTCTTTTAAAAGCGGATTCGCTTTTAATTATTCATTCATGACTCAATTTCCCGTGTTCGTTCCTTGTTTTCGGTAAATATTAATCGCCATCCGTAAAGAGTGGTATTACCCGAAGAAAGTGATTAAAAAAGCGATTGTTAAATGCCATTTTGTGCAACTTTACATCATCATGAACCATCCTTTATTGGAATAATTTTTTAAGTCATGATAAAACACTACCTCACTATATCTCTTCGGAGTATTTTCCGCAATAAAGTCTTTTCAGCTATTACCGTCCTCGGACTATCCCTGGGCATAGCCACTTCGGTACTCATTCTCCTTTGGGTCATCGATGAGATGCAATTTGACAGATTTCATGAACATATCGACCGGTTGTATGCCATTGTCGAAAGGCAGGACTATTCAGATGGGCAGAAACTTCATACGAATAACACCCCCTTCGCCCTGAGAGACGAATTAATCAGTAAATATCCAGAAGTGCAGAATGCATCAAGGACGCTCTGGCTGGGCGATAGGCCGATGTCATATGAGGATAATGTACTTTCCATTGGTCCTGTTGCTTTTGTCGATCCCGAGTTCCTCCAAATATTCACATTCAAATTGCTGCGCGGCGATCCTAATGCCTTAAAGGAGCCAAATTCAATAATGATCACGGAAAAGGTGGCCATTACATTTTTTGGGGGTGTGGACGCCATTGGAAAAACTCTGAAAATGGATGGTCAGCATGATTTTACCGTCGGAGCGGTTATGGAAAATGTACCTGAGAATTCCACGTTTCAATTTAATGTCCTCATTCCTTTTGTTCAGTTGAAAACCATCTTTGAGAGGGATCTGCTGAGTTGGAATAATAACTGGCCCAGGACCACAGTTTTATTGAAAGATGGCGCAGACGCAGTCGCCTTCGAAAAGAAAATAGAGAATCTGTGCAAAGACCATGGGCAGGAAAATACTACACTGTTCATTAAGCCGCTCACCAGGGATCACTTGTATTCCAATTCGGGGGAGAACAATAATATCCAATACGTCTATTTGTTTATCGCCATCGGTCTGATTATTCTGATAATTGCCTGTGTAAACTTTATTAATCTGGCCACAGCCAAATCAGAAGACCGTGCCATGGAAGTGGGAA
The DNA here is from genome assembly GCA_041750735.1 of Cyclobacteriaceae bacterium. Classification (GTDB taxonomy): domain Bacteria; phylum Bacteroidota; class Bacteroidia; order Cytophagales; family Cyclobacteriaceae; genus JAAUQL01. The sequence continues at coordinate 11,004 of JBGSYX010000249.1, read as the reverse complement.
TAAGGAAAGTAGCAGGTGCGGCCCGCAGATCACTGATCTGGCAGTTTTTAATTGAAAAGCTATTGTTAGTCTCAATCAGTCTTGTTTTATCAATTATTCTGACTCTAGTTTTGGCGCCAGTATTCAATGACATCTCCGGCAAAACGCTGCAAATCGGCTTGATTGATAATCCTAATATCATTTTGCTTTTCATTGGCATTGGTTTATTTGCGGGGCTACTTTCAGGTGTTTATCCCTCCTTTGTCCTTTCATCGTTTTCTCCGGTACAAGCGTTAAAATCGAAGATGTCATCAAAAAGTAAAAGGGGATTTAGTCTTCGCAGTGGGTTGGTCATCCTGCAATTCTCTTTGTCGATTATCCTAATTGTCAGCGCTATCGTTGTGTTCTCACAGCTTCAGTATATCCGAAGCTTCAACCTGGGCTATAACGTAGAAAACCTGGTCTATATAAATTTGCAAGGTCAGTCCAGGCGGCTACACGAACCCTTTTCAAACGAACTCAGTAAAATCCGTGGAATAGTCAGCCTGACAAAAGCAGATAAGCCACCTTTCTGGGGAGGAAATTCCTCCTGGAACTATGAATGGGAGGGTAAAGACCCTGAACTAAAAGTCCTCATCTGCATGATGTGGGTGGATAAAAACTACTTTGACGTTTTGGGCATCCCTTTGAAAGCGGGTATTACTTTCTCTGATCGCTTCGAAAATTATAACATTGATAGCGTAGAAAATGTCGATGTCATTCTCAATGCGGAGGCGATCCGGCGTATGAGGTTGGATGAACCGGTGGGCAAGTCTTTTGGCAGGACAGAAAAAATGGGAACCATAGTTGGCGTGACACATGATTTCCATTTCGAATCATTGCACAATGCGGTGGAACCACTTGTATTACTGCCATTGCAGGACGACCCAAATGTCATCATCGCCAGGATTCAGAACGAGCAGATCGATGAGACGATTGCGCAGATAGAAAAATTATGGAAAAAAATGAATCCATTTTCTCCATTGTCTTTCGGTTTTTTCGATGACCGACTTCAGGAAATTTATCAGCCAGAAGCGCGAATTTCAAAGCTGTTCCGATATTTCACTGCCATTGCCATTTTTATAGCATGCCTGGGCTTGCTGGGATTGGCGTCGTTTTCTATCGAACAGCAGACCAAGGCGATCGGTATCAGAAAGGCGCTAGGTGCATCGGTTAATAATATTGTTTTCCTTCTCACCCGGGATTTTGCCAAATGGGTAATCATTTCTTTCATAATTGCCTGTCCGGTGGCGTGGTACGCTATGCACCAGTGGTTGCAAAATTTTGCCTATAAAGCTGATCTTACCTGGTGGATGTTTATCTCAGCCGGAATCCTGGCTTTGGTTGTTGCACTACTCACTGTCAGTTTTCAGACGCTGAAAGCAGCCATTAAAAACCCGGTGGATAGCTTGAGGTATGAATAATCTTCTTTTCATTTCGTAAATAATTCAAGGAGCTCATTTTCATCTACCCGCCAGATGGATTTAAATCATTCTGAAAGAAAACCTCGTTTGGTAAAATGAAAGCAATGGCAAATTGATAAATTCGTTCTATTGGTCATGCTCATCTGTGCGCCGATTAGAGCGAAACAAGGATAATACAACTTCAAATACTATAAAATGAAAAAAGTAATCATTACAGGCGCAACCGGAATGATCGGAAAGGGTGTTTTACTGGAATGTTTGGATAGTAACGCCATCAGTGAAGTACTGGTAATAGGGAGAAATTCTATCGGTATGGCACATCCCAAACTGAAAGAATTGATTCACAGGGATTTTAGCAATTTCTCAGACGTTCGGAGTCAATTATCAGGCTATGATGGATGCTTTTTCTGTCTTGGAATCAGCGCAGCGGGCTTGAATGAAGAGCAGTATAAACGAATCACATACGATTTTACCTTGATGCTGGCGAAAACACTATTTGAACTCAATCCACAAATGACCTTCAACTATGTTTCTGGTCAGGGCACTGATTCGTCAGAAAAGAGCCGGATGATGTGGGCGCGCGTGAAAGGGAAAACCGAAAACGACCTTTTAACCATGGGATTCAAACAGGCTTTTATGTTTCGTCCGGGAATGATAATTCCATTGCGGGGCATCAAATCCAGAACCAAGGCCTACCAGTTTATGTATGATTATTTTATGTGGCTGGTAAAAGGAACAAAGGCCGTATCGCCAAATTCTGTGGTCGATACTACCCAGATCGGACTGGCCATGATCAATTCCATGTTGAATGGATACACCGAGAAGATACTTAAACCAAAAGACATGATCATCCTGTCAAAATAGAAAGAAGTTATGAGCAGTAAGAATTGGACAAAAGCAGATATTCCTGATTTAACCGGTAAGGTTATAATTGTAACAGGAGGCAACAGCGGTTTAGGCTATGAATCAGTAAAAGCCTTTGCCGAAAAGGGCGCTGAAGTAATACTCGCCAGTCGTTCGGTAGAAAAGGGTGAAACAGCTAAAACAGCTATTGGTAAAATTCCAGGAAAAATAGTCGTAATGCCACTGGATTTGATGGACTTATCTTCAATCAGAAAGTTTGCTGAAGACTACAAAGCAAAATACAAGCGACTGGATGTTCTCCTGAATAACGCCGGAATCATGACGACACCTTATGACCTCACGAAGGACGGCTTTGAGAGCCAGATTGGCACTAATCATTTGGGGCACTTTGCCTTAACAGGATTATTGATGGATGTAATCATCAAAAACCCAGGCTCTCGTATAGTGAATGTGAGCAGTATGGCGCATAATCGAGGTCACATGGATTTTGAAAATTTTCTATACGCAGGAGGGGAAGGATACTCAAAGATTGGCGCTTATGGCAGATCCAAACTCTCCAACTTATTATTTACATATGAACTCCAACGCAGATTTTCTGCAAGCAATATTGATAGCATTGCAGTCGCCGCCCATCCTGGTGTATCGAATACCAATCTTGGCAGATACCTCGAAAAATATTGGTGGTTCAAAATGCTGTATCCTCTTTTCATGCCATTCACTCAGAGCGCTGAGGCTGGTGCTTTGCCTCAAATAAGGGCTGCCGTTGATCCGGATGTAAAAGGTGGTGAATACTATGGTCCCGATGGATACAGGGAGATGAAAGGCTTTCCGGTCCTGGTGCAATCAAATAAAGCCTCTCACAACCGCGAGGATGCCAACAAACTATGGGAAATCTCAGAAGAATTGACGGGGGTTAAGTATAAGATTTGATAATTTTTTGTTCCGACCTCCCGTGCTGGAATGGCTTTGCAGGCCAAACCTATTCAATCCACAGAAAGTCAGTTTCTATTACGAATCATGGCCAATAACTCGTCTGGAACATTAACGATATAACCATCAATTAGCGGAGTGTAGCCCACCTGATGACTATTTATAATTCAACACTTATGTTCAATTTGCCACCTAATCCGGTTTCAATGATTTTACGCAATGTCGATATCCGAACATCACTTGAGGCCCGTTCGATTTTAGATATATAAGTACGTTTTACATTCAGCTTTTCTGCTAACTGATGTTGGGTTAAATGAGCTTTCTTCCTGGACTCTTTTACTAATTCTGCAACCATATAGGCCTCAGTTCTTTGTTCAAACTCGTCTCGGCTTTTGCTACCTTTTTCACCGTATTTTTGGTCAAAATGATCATTTATTCTTTTTGGATTCTTTATCATCGTAATAATTCTTTCGTAATTTTTTTGCCTGTTCTATTTCTTTTCGCGGTGTCTTCTGTGTTTTCTTCTGAAAGTCATGCAGTAATATCACCAGCTTGTTGTCATCGAAGAAGGCAAATATCCGATAAATATCACTGCCCACTTCAACTCTATTTCATAAATCCCATCCTCAAGATGTTTGAAGAACTTGGTTGGAATCTGTTGAACAGATATTATTATCTGTAATACATAATCTATTTTGTCCTTTACATTCTGCTTCAATGGATTATAAAAATCCCAGAAGTAATTTTCATATGGTTCAAGTATCCGCATATGTATACCAAAAAAGAAACCAATTAGTTTCTTTTTTATAAATTATTTCAATGGATGAAATTTCAAAACGGCAGTTTGCAGTTCATACAGTCCCATGCTGGTTTGGGTTTGATACCCCAACCCCATTCAATCTGCATAAAGTCTATTACTCTTGCGAATGATGACCGTTAGCTCGGTGGGATTATTGACGGTACAACCGTCAATTAGCAGTGAGAATTCAGGTATAAGATGTGTGATACTTAAATTAATCTTACAAGCATTTATTCAGAGTATCATTTTTTTCTAATTTGCAACGACTGACAGCCGATACAAGTCGACTTTTCGTATTCGTTTCACATTTGTTGCTCTTCCTACCAGACCATTTTTATATATATATTAGAGATTATTATAATTTAAAAAAAACCCAAATTGAAGCGTAAATTTACTATCGTTAATTCGGTTCTGAATTCAGCGTTCTACTTCTTTATTTTTCTATCCTTCATCAGCTGCGAAAAAGAAGAGACCACTCCCAGCAGCCCATCGTGGCCACCGATCTATAGCATAGCCCCAGATCTAGGTGACTACACCTCCCGTAAATCAGAAGAAAATTCAGATCTTATGAATGCCGGAAACTGGAACAAGGCCAACATCCAAGCATATCAATATAACTTTCTAGAATACGAAAGATACTATAGGTTCATTTTGCCTTTTCTTAATATGGAAAATTTGCAACTTAGTTATAATAAGGAACAGAATACATGGTTGGCAGGCAGCTTTACACAACAACATCCGTACTTTGCGCCTTCCGCAAGATTAGATAGTATCACATATAAGTGTATGAAAAAGAACAATAGTTATGAATGGGAAATATACATCGGAACTTGGAATGGGGCAAGTTACCTGATGATTGAAGGTGTTTCTGATCTAAAAAATACTTCAGGTTCCTGGGTTGTTCATCAGTGGCCAGAGATCAACGACAATGAAACATTCAATCCGGACACCCTATTTTATGTTAACTGGTTCGAGTCTGGAGTTGAGAATCATCCGAACCTAACTCTTAAGTCGCCTGCTTATGATTACGAATTTAGCTATGCTGCGAGTCCAAGCGGGAAATGGGACAGGGAATTAATAACTGATAACAATTTTGAGCTTTACTGGAACAGCTTGGATAAAAGTGGATCGGCCAGAAGTGAATTCATGTTTGGAGATAATAGTCTTCATTGTTGGGACGAGGGACTAATTAATATTATGTGTGAAAACTGAGATATTGAGGTCTGGGATTTTTCCAAAATACTTCCTTTTTTAAAGACATTTTATTCTTTTCAACTTAACTTGTCTGAGATATTAATGGGATAACCGTCTAGTTGCGGCTTAATTCCTCTAAACAAAGTTCTATTACTTCGTTTAAATTAATTTGCAATTCGTCCAATGATGTCGCGTGAGTATATGCCCCCTCTGGCGTGCGTTTAGCGCAGCGTAACGCGCCCTGAATTCTTACAAAACTACCGCATTCCCCGTCCTGTTACTTTCAATTGCTGCATCAACAATGCGCATTACATCCAGTGATTGTTCGGGCTTCACGATCAGTTCGGCGCCGGAGCGGATAGCATCGTGAATATTATCATAATAACTCAGATAATTACCGGGAATGGTTTCGATACGGCCCATGAAGTGAAGTCCGTGGTTGGAGGTATTGAGTTTGCCCCGAAGTTGTTTTGGTTCTATACCAAAGTCGGGTTGGTTTGGATACATTCCGGATTTTAACTGGGCTTCCTGCGGATCGAGGCCCCATTTCAGGAAGGAGCCTTCTGTGCCATGCAATATGTAACGGGGGCCTTCTTCTCGCACAAGGTAGCTACATTTTAGGGTGACATGAAGCTGGTCATATCGCAAAATGATGTGGTAAAAATCGTCCACTTTTCCTTCTGTGCGCTGTGTGCCTATGTCGGCCGAAACACTTTTCGGCATGCCAAAAAGATCATATGCCTGGTCGATCATGTGCGTGCCGAGGTTATAGACGATTTCAGATCCGGCGACGGGCTCTTCCTTCCATGTGTCGGGTTGTATGAAATTGCGGTAACGGTCGAAGTGTGATTCAAAAGACACCAATCTTCCAAGCAGGTTTTCGTGGACGACTTTTTTAATTGTGAGGTAGTCGCCATCCCAACGACGGTTCTGGAAAACACTCAGTAATTTCTTTTGTTTTTTAGCCAATGCCACCAATTTTCCCGCTTCCACGGCATTCATTGTAAATGGCTTTTCAACAACTACATGCTTCCCGGCTTCCAGCGCCATGGTACAATATTCGAAATGCGTCTTATCAGGCGTGTTTACAATTACTAGTTCAATATGTGGATCGTCCAGCAGTTCCTCAAACGATTTCACAATCGACACATAAGGGTAGCGCTCTTTTGCGCCGCGGTAGGATCGTTCGGCAATCTTTACGATTTCGAATCCGGGATGGACATGGAGCAAAGGCGCATGAAAAACCATACCCGACATTCCGTATGATGCAATGGCTGTTTTTATAGGAATCATATTGTCAATAGTCTAGACCTGTCTAAAATCATTGAATTTCCATAGAAATAAAAGCCTTTGAACCTTTAAATTTGGCTTTCACTGCATGATACATTTTGCCGAACTTATCAATACGCTCACAAATGCCAGGAATGAAGATTCCAGGGTGCGGGCTGTATTTCGGTATTTCAATAATAAAAACCTGTCAGTCTCATTCAATTCGGCGGCAGGTCTTTTAGCAGGATACAATATTCCTCAAACGTTCACTACCCGGCAGTTGAAATTGTGGGTGCCCTCGCTGCTTCCAGAACTTCCCGATTGGCTGATCGACAGGTCGGTGGAAGAATCCGGAAATATCGTGAATGCCATGGCTATGCTTCTTCGATTAAAAGAATTAACAACCGAAAGCCCTTCATTGCCTGAAACGCTGGAAAACCTGCGAAGATTTCAGCGGGCTGATGAACATGCCATAAAGCAGTTTCTGAAAAATACGCTTGTCGGATATAGTCAGGCGGAACGATCGGTGATTCTGCGAATCATGACCGGTACTTTTAAAACTCCGGTTTCCAGAATGGAGTTGCTGCGTGGACTGGCGCGTGTATTTGATATTCCAGAGGGAGTCGCTGCATTGCGATGGCATGATCTCGAAAAGAAAAATGCGCTCGAAATCCATAAGATTAGCGAGCCTGTTGTAGCCGAAAATGAGTTGCTACCGATCGAAATCAAGCCTCCGGAAATTATCGAAAAACCAGGTGAATCACTCGGCGACTGGAACAACTGGCAGGCATACGGAACAAGGACAGGCGTCGCCTGCCAATTGGTGAAGTATGGAAAATCGGTGCATTTATGGGCGCATGGCAATAAAATCATTACTCACCTTTTCCCGGAAATTGTTCAGTACATACGCGATCACTCTGACGATGTGGTGTTGACCGGGCAATTATCTCCCAAATCTGCTAATACCCCATTGTCTTCGCTGGAGGGATTCCTGAACGGAAAAAGCGACGCAGACCGCAATGCAGTATTTGTTATTCGCGATGCGTTTATCAGGCAACAGGGAATTTTGATGAGAAAGACCGCGGAAGATATTATCGGAAATGGGGTAGGTGAAAATATAGTTTCAGAACCCATATTGCGATATTCGTCCTGGGATGAATTGAAAACCCTGCACATCCTTTGTCGCGATGTGGGATTTGAAGGGGTACTGCTGCGCAACAAAATCCGGCAGGAACAGACTTATATCTGGTTGGCAACTTCCAGGCGGGTGAAGGCAGTACTGATGTATGTAGAAATCGACCGGATGAGTGCGACGGGCCTAAAGACAATGACCTTTGGAATGTACAGGAATGGTGGACTGGTGCCTGTAGCCAAAGTACCAGCGGAATCTGCAGGAGTATTTGCTGATGAAATAATCAGTTTTGTTAAAGCCAATACCTTGCAGCGATTTGGGCCGGTACGAACAGTGAATCCGGCATTGGTGTATGAACTGAACTTTGAAGGAACGGAGCACTCGGTGCGCAAAAAAGCTGGACTTATTCTTTTAAAACCATCCATTTTCTCCAAAGCAGGCGATGACCCCAAGCAGGCTGATGGTGTGGAAGTCCTGACACGTGTGAATTAACGTCCACGCCGAATGCTTAATTTGGCTTTTTGTATCAGCAAAGGCTTTCCAGACTTTTAATGTTTCAGATTTTTAATTTTATTCACACCTCAGCAAAGGACATCCTATGGAACTCCAAACCATCCTACTTTTATCATTAGCTTTTCTACTTATATCGTTCCTGTATTCGTCGGTCGGTCATGCCGGGGCGTCCGGTTATCTGGCAGTCATGGCGCTTACTTCTATTCCCATTGATTCCATAAAGCCTGTTTCGCTGGTGCTGAATATTGTGGTTTCTATAATTGCTTCTTACAATTTTCTCAGGGCTGGATATTTTGACAAAAAAGTGTTTCTGGCTTTTGCGCTCACGTCCATTCCGATGGCCTTTGTCGGTGGTTATTTAAAGATCGATTCACATTGGTTCAAAATGATTGCCGGGGTTTTCCTGATTCTTAGCGGCATTCTCCTTATGGTACGTCAATTCATAAAACCCAGGGAAGACATAAGAAAAACGAAATTATCGATTACACTTCTTCTGGGTGCAGCGATCGGACTGCTCTCAGGACTGCTTGGTGTCGGAGGCGGAATTTTCCTGTCGCCGATTTTGATTCTGCTGGGCTATGCTACCGTGAAAAATACGGCTGGGATTTCAGCGGTTTTTATTCTGTGCAATTCCGCTCTGGGTTTGGCGGGGCATTATGCGTCGCTGGAGTCCGTGCCCTTCGAGACGGTTTATTTCGCAGGTTTCGTCATGATTGGGGGATACGTCGGATCCCATTTTGGATCCAGGAGGTTCAATACAAAAGTCATACTGAGCTTTTTGTTCGTTGTCTTAATTTCCGCCGGGATTAAGTTTCTCCTTGTTGGGTAATTCTTAATTGAACGTCAAACTGCCGACTTCGACTCCGCAAAGTTGATGATCGATCCGTCAACATACCTTGACAACTTCCACCCCAAGCAGAGCGCCCAATTTGGAAATCTTCGAACTTATTTTACCAACGCCAACTGCACTGTGATGTGCCGGGCCATGGCTATTCCACGCATTCACAAAATTCCTTGCTCCAGGGCTGAAGCGATACCGGCTGTTTGTATTTCCAATTTCCAAAATTGGGCCCGGAACGGACTCACCTTCTGCCATCAAAAACATAAGTCCATTGCCTGGGTTTTCAACCACTGACAACATGGTAACTGGGCCATTTTTTACGCGCATTTCCACGGAGAGTCCTTTGCCAACTTTTCCATGATATACCTTCAACGGTTTCACTTTGGTTTTTCCTTCCGCTATGGCGATATGACCTGGCCCGTCGTGTCCCATGAGTACCACATCGTCGTTGAAGTCCATAGCATAATATTCTGTAAACGATCCACCCGCTCTGAAACAATCCATAATTTTCATGGCCTGGACATTTTTAATTTCATATTCACCAGCTACCGGCATGCCATTAGCCGTAAGGAGTGAATTGCCGAGAATAATGGAGGCGATGGCTTCTTCATTGTCTGGATTTCCAGTGCCTTTGTAATAATAGGCCATCGACCCTAACTGATATTTTTCAACCAATTTGTCGAGTGCAACAGAAGTGATAGCAGCCTTTTTTAGTTCCTCTTCCGAACAATCTTCCTGGATGTCGAATGTTTCCTTGAAAACTAAAAGCTTGTTGATGACTTCTTTATCCGATACTGATTTCCGAAGAGCAGCTAATTCCTCAACTTCCAATAATTCAATATGACCACCAAAGCATGCGTATTGCAGCGTGAGATCGCTGTAAATGTCGAGCATACCACTGTAATAGTGGCCCAGGCATCCCAGCCGATTATAAGCCATTGTATGCTTTACTTTGGCCGCTTCCACCCATTCATTTATGTCGTTCCAGCAGTATGCGTCGTTGTGAAGCATGCCTGTGACCTGGTGAAACCGGATACCTGTTCGTTTAAAGACATTGGCAATTTCCGGAACGGGACATGCATTGCAATACGACAGCCATTCCGCCGTCATGGATGTGCGGTCATTCATGGCATTGAAAGTTGAATAGTCTATGGATGGACCAGGTGACAAGTTTAATATAATAACCGGTACTCCAGCCCGCTGCACCACTGGCAACACGGTTGAAGAAAGGGCATAGGTCGTTATATATAAAAAGATAATTTCAACATCTTCCGACCGGAATTTTCTTCCTGCTGCGAACGCACTACCTGCATTATCAACAAGTCCGGCATTTACGATGTGTGGATGAAGGTGTCTGAGTTTTTTCTCTACGGTATCCAGATATCCCTCAAGTTTTTCTTTCAGACCGGCAAATTGTGGCCAATATGAGTCGAGGCCAATACCGAATAAACCTATTTTCATTTCTGGATTTGTCTGTTGGTTTTCCATGAAAGAAGACATTAATGATGGGGAATAAGACATTTAAGGTAATCAATTAATGAGATAAAAAACCGTCATTGAAATGAATCGCCCACTTTTTAGGGGGATGAAGAGGCAATCTCTATCAGTTATGCGAGATCGTTTCAAGCCATCTTATCCAAATCTACGACTTGTTTTCAATCGCACTGAATATTCCGGGTTCTAACAGAAACGTTGAGCCATGTTATGATAAACCGTATATTGCCAATGTTCAATGCCTGATATATTGCGCTTTCAAATACTCGCCGTATCTTTATTCCAATTCAATTCATAAAGGCAATTAAACCCATATCAATATGAAAAACGCGATATCAATTGTTAACAGGTGTTTTTTCCTGCTTATACTTTTTACCTCTTCTTCATTATTTGCTCAGAAATCCAACCTCTTCAATGGCAAGGATCTAAGCGGCTGGAAAATTTACGGCACTGAAAAGTGGTATGTGGAAAACGGTGAACTGATTTGCGAAAGCGGTCCGGATAAGGGATACGGATATCTTGCCAC
>JBGSYX010000248.1:0-16588 GCA_041750735.1 Cyclobacteriaceae bacterium | reverse complement strand
ACAAACGCCTCCGCTAATCCGTTTGGTACTTCCTGTACTGCATACGAAAATTCACATCCGTATTTTTTACCATCGCCGAGCAGCTTTTCGAACATTGGTAAATCGTGTGGAGTGGATATAATCAATATCTCCCTGATGCCGGAGAGCATGAGGGTCGATAATGGATAATAAATCATCGGTTTGTCATAGACCGGCATCAGCTGTTTGCTGACAGCAAGCGTAAGCGGATGAAGTCGTGTGCCTGAGCCTCCGGCGAGAATTATTCCTTTCATGATATTTTTATGGATTTTAGGCTATTTATTTCCGTTCCTGGTATTGAGATTTATAGTAATCCTGGTAACTACCATTGGTCACATTTTCAAGCCAGGATTTATTCTCAAGATACCAATCGACAGTTTTACTTATACCCTCTTCAAACTGGAGCGATGGTTTCCAGCCAAGTTCGTTCATGATCCTGGTAGCATCAATGGCGTAGCGCAGGTCATGGCCGGCCCGATCCTTAACGTATGTAATGAGTCTTTCGGATGTCCCGGGTGCGTTACCGATTTTACTGTCAACGGTTTTACACAAAACTTTTATCAAATCAAGGTTTTTCCATTCATTGAATCCACCGATGTTATACGTTTCACCCGTTTTTCCCTTATGGAAAATAGTATCAATGGCCATAGCGTGATCTTCTACATACAGCCAATCGCGAACATTCTCGCCTTTACCATAGACAGGAAGTGGCTTTTTATTTAAAATATTGTTGATGAATAATGGTATCAGCTTTTCCGGAAATTGGTTCGGGCCGTAATTATTGGAACAATTGGAAATAATGACCGGAATACCATAGGTATTATGATAGGCTCTTACGAAATGGTCGCTGCTCGCTTTGGAGGCTGAATAGGGCGATTGCGGATCATAGGGTGTTGTTTCCAGGAAAAACCCGCCATCATCGAGTGAGCCATATACCTCGTCTGTGGAGATGTGGTAAAAAAGCTTGTCGGAATAATTGCCCTTCCAGATGCTTTTGGCGGAATTCAGCAGGTTGACGGTGCCGACGACATTGGTAAAAATAAATTCTAGTGGATGAGTAATGGACCGATCTACATGCGACTCAGCCGCCAAATGGATTACTGCATCAAACTTGTGTTGCTCAAAAATCGCCTGGATAAAATCCGCCTCAACGATATCTCCTTTAATGAACGAGTAGTTTGCCTTCCTGTCAACATCGCGTAGATTCTCCAAGTTTCCCGCATAAGTCAACTTATCAAGATTAAATATATGATGTTGCGGATAGTTATTGACAAACAACCGAACAACATGGGAGCCTATAAATCCGGCCCCGCCGGTAATAAGAATTTTTTTAGTCATAATCGATTAAAGAATCAGTTGGTCCTTTCTCCCTAAAGAACTACTTTTTTATAAACCGTTCAAAGCTATTGTGTTCACTTTTATACAGGAACTCTTTGGGCAGGGATTTAAAATAGTTATAAGTGATTGCTAAACCCTCTGCCCGGTTCACTTTAGGTTCCCAACCTAATAGTTCCCTTGCTTTTGAAATATCCGGCTGTCTTTGAGTGGGATCGTCCGCCGGCAATGGCTTAAAAATTATTTTCTGCGTGGTGCCTGTAAGTTTAATTATTTCTTCTGCAAACTGCAGTATCGTGATCTCATCCGGATTGCCGATATTCACTGGCTGGGCATAATCACTTAATAGCAACCTGTAGATACCCTCGATCAGATCATCAACATAACAAAAGGATCGTGTTTGAGATCCCTTTCCAAATACCGTTAAATCTTCTCCGCGCAATGCCTGACCAATAAATGCCGGTAGAACCCTGCCGTCATTTAATCGCATCCTTGGCCCATAGGTATTGAAAATACGAACAATTCGTGTTTCAACTTTATGATAGGTGTGATACGCCATAGTCAACGCCTCCTGAAAGCGCTTAGCTTCATCGTAAACGCCACGCGGCCCTACAGGATTTACATTTCCCCAGTACTCTTCCGTCTGTGGATGAACATGTGGATCACCATACACTTCTGATGTTGATGCCACAAGAATACGGGCATTTTTATCTTTTGCCAAACCAAGCAAATGGTGAGTACCGAGGGAACCAACCTTGAGGGTCTGTATGGGAATTTTTAAATAATCGATTGGGCTGGCTGGCGATGCAAAATGCAGAATATAGTCAAGCTTACCTGATACATGAACAAAATTTGACACATCATGCTCATAGAAGTTAAACTGCGGCAACTTGAATAAATGTTCGATGTTCTTCAGATCTCCGGTAATCAGGTTGTCCATTGCTAAGACCTCATAATCCTCAGCAATAAAACGGTCGCAGAGATGGGAACCGAGAAAACCGGCTGCGCCGGTTATCAGAACTCTTTTTTTATCCATTTACTTCCTTTCTGCCAATACTGAAATACCTAAAGCCCAACTCTTCCATTTGGCTCACTGAATAAAGGTTCCTTCCGTCAAAAATGAGTTTATTCTTCATTTTTGATGCCATCGTGTCAAATTCTGGTTGCCTGAAAACCGGCCACTCGGTAACAATCAATAAGGCATCAGCACCGTCAAGCGCGTCATATTCATTTTTGCAGAGGTTAATTCTATCGCCGTACATTCTTTTCACATGATTCATCGCCTCGGGATCGTAGGCATTTACTTTTGCACCGGCATCGAGCAATGCATCAATATTATATAGCGAAGGAGCTTCCCTTATATCATCGGTATATGGTTTAAAGGCCAACCCCCATAATGCAATAGTCTTACCCTCGAGGGAACCGAAATACGATTTAAGTCGGTCAAAAAGTTTTAGTTTTTGATTTTGGTTGACCTCGGTCACTGCAGTGAGAATTTTAAAGTCATACTTTGCGTCTTGCGCAGATTTGGCAAGAGCCTGAACATCTTTAGGAAAACAACTACCACCATAGCCAATACCAGCAAATAAAAACCTTTTTCCTATTCTAGAATCGGTCCCTATTCCTTTGCGAACGGCATCCACATCCGCGCCTAGCAGCTCACACAAATTAGCTATCTCATTCATAAAACTGATTTTTGTAGCAAGGAATGAATTCGCAGCGTATTTGGTTAATTCCGCAGATCTTTCGTCCATGAAAACAATTGGATTTCCCTGACGAACCAAAGGTGCATACAAAGCATCCATAATTGATGTTGCCTTAATGGATTTGGTTCCAACAACGACCCTATCCGGTTTCATAAAATCCTCAACTGCAACTCCTTCACGCAAAAATTCCGGATTCGACACAACATCAAATTCTACCTTTGCACGCGCAACGATCCTGGCGCTAACCTTCTCTGCCGTCCCAACCGGTACAGTGCTTTTATCGACAATGACTGTGTAATCTGTAAGAAGTGGGCCGAGATCATCGGCGACCTTCAACACATACTGTAAATCTGCGGATCCATCCTCATCAGGAGGAGTTGGTAAAGCCAAAAAAATCACCTTGGCGCCTTTTATACCTTCTGCCAAATTGGTGGTGAATTTCAATCTGCCCTGTTTTACGTTCCGCTCAAAAAGAACATCTAAGCCCGGCTCATAAATGGGTATCTTCTTCTCATTAAGATTTTTGATTTTCATTTCATCAATATCCACGCAAGTCACGTGGTTACCCAACTCAGAAAAACAAGTGCCGGTTACCAGACCAACATATCCTGTTCCAACTACTGCGATATTCATAGTTTCATTGTTTAGTTAAAGGTGGCTATTAATTAAGACTCAAAAGTATGATTTTATTTACATTTAATATTATTTAACTAAGATATTTTATTGTTCATCCAATTAATTTATTGTTAGTTCCAAGAAATTATGAATGTACATAGGACACATACCTGGACGCCAGAATAGCCGGCCGGTATGATGAAGCAATAGTAATCAGTATGATACTTATGCCAGTATAAAGGAAATCTGTAAACTGCATTTTAACCGGATATGCATCGACTACGGCTGTTTGCATCCCCATGGATACTAAACCAAAATGTTGCTGGACAAGACAAATCAGCAATCCCAATATTAATCCCAGGAAAGCCCCTGAAAATGAAATGAGTGACCCCTCCACCAAAAACACAAATTTGACAAGTCTCTGATTTGCACCAAGCGCCGATAATATGGAAATATCCTTCTTTTTATCGATGGCAAGCATGGTGAGCGAAAAGAAGATATTGAAGGATGCTATGGCAAGGATGAATGAGAAAATTATGAATACAAACAACTTCTCGATACGAAGGACTTTAAAAAAATCAGCGTGTAGCTCTTCACTGGTTAGGGCCTTGTATTCATCTCCAACCAGCTTCTTCACTTGTTCTCTTACTGTCTCAACCGAATAGTTCTTGGAAACCTTGATCTCAAGTGATGTTCTACGATTCCCGTACTCAAAAATATCCAGTGCGAAACTCAATGGCACAAAAACATAGTCCATGTCGTACTGCTTTTCTATGGCAAAAACACCGCTTGGCAGGATAATCCCCTGATTCGTGAGGTTGGCCATATTCAATCCACTGGTTTTTGTCCGTTTTGGATAATAAAACTGCAAGGTATATAAGTTGGTAAGGCGGTTGATTGACAGTGAAGATTGTACACCTCTCGCTATTACTGCATAGGGAACTCCATCCTCTTCCAACACAAATCGACCCTGGACAATGTTTTTGTCCATGCGGTGGTGATCAACAAAATTGTTTTCAACTCCCTTGAGTTTTACTACCATTTCATCATTCTTATACTTTACGTACGCATTGTCTTCGACTACCTGTGTTACGATTTCCACACCTGGCACTTTCTTAATGTTGGTAATAAGAATCGTGTCCAATTCAAAACTTTTGGCTTTTGCAGCCTCGATTTTCAATTCTGGATCAAAGTTGCTGTTCAACGAACGAATGAGATCCTCCAGTCCATTGAAAACAGACAATACTATGACCAGGGCCATCGTACCTACAGCCACTCCTCCCATAGAAATGAAGGAGATGACGTTGATGAAGTTTGTTTTCTTTTTGGATAAGAAATACTTGCGCGCTATGAACAAAGGTAGATTCAAAATGAATATTATTGATTTTTGGATGATGGCGGTATATGGAGGTCTTTCAACAATTGATTCATTTTTTCTGCATGCTCTGCTCCCAAATCCAAGTGAAATACAAGTTCCGGGATTTTCCTCACCTGTTTCCCGATTTTCAGCCCTAACGATCGTTTTATTTCGCCCTTATGTGCCGCAACGACCTGAAGCATCCGTTCCTTATCTTGCTCCAGTAGCATACCAAGTTGGACATGAGCGATACTAAGATCAGGACTTACATCTACATTAGTAACCGAAATAATATTTCCGGAAAAGAGACTTTTTTGATCCCTCTGAAATATTTCAGCGAGTTCTCTCTGAATAAGCCGTGAAAACTTCAATTGTCGTGTGCTGTTCATTGTTCTTAAATTTTGTCAACTACTTCTTTCCGTTAAAACGACTAATTTTATAATGTTGTATTCTACCCATTAAAGAACAAATATACTATTGTTAAGCTATTTTAGAATAAATGATCCGTATAGGCTGATTATCATTTTCATAGCGCTGATTCTCTTGCGGTTACCGTTTCTCACTTCCGCCGACTGGATTACAGTACCGGAATTGAAGTGGATGGTCGTTGGTGAAAAAATGAATGATGGAGCGCTGCTGTATAGCGAACTCTGGGACAACTCTGGACTCCCGGCGGCTTGGGTGTATGCATTTATCGATTTAATTGCCGACAGATCCATTCTCGTCTACCAAATTATAGCGCTGCTCATTTTTTTTCTGCAAATAGGTTTTTTCAATTTTATTGCGCTGAAACACAAAATGTACCATGAGAATAATTATCTCCCGGCACTTTTCGGTGGAATACTCGCGCTTTCACTATTTAATATTCTTACTCTGTCGCCGGCTTTGATGGGCCTCACATTCATTATGTTCTCAATCAATAGTTTACTTAACTACCTTGCATCGCGTGATAAAAAAGATGGTAGTCTCATAAATATTGGTATTCAGATTGGAATTGCCTCGCTATTCTATCTCCCCTTGTTTCTATTCCTTCTTGTTCACGTGGCGGCGCTTTTGTTTTTTACGTCAACGCAACAGCGTCGTTATTTGCTTTTACTTTATGGCATTATATTTCCATCGATTCTTATAGGACTATATTATGCCTGGCATGGGCATTTAATGGATTTTCTGAACAATTATTTCCTGTCGCTCTTCACAGTCCAACCTGACGGCTTCATGAGTTTGGGACAACTATTTAAAGCGCTTGGGATAACCGTGGTACTTTTTCTGTTTGCATCACTGAAAACCCTTTCTTCTTTTGGTTTCAATGTCTTTCAGGCCAGAATACAGAAGATTATGTTTCTTTGTTTCGTCATTTCAGCGCTAATCATGGCACTCTATGCCAATAAAACCGGCGAGGTCTTCATCATTTTCATTCCATGGACTGCTTTCTTTCTAAGCCATTTTTTCCTTTCTATCCGACATAGAATCAAAAGGGAACTTTCTTTCCTTTTCTATTTTGTCGCTGTTCTCACTCTTTATTTTGGCTTTACTTTTCAATGGTTTAAACCGTATAACCATGAAGAAATTCTGGTGAAAAGAGCTCTGCCGACAAATGTGCCCTATGCAGAAAAACGAATAGTTATCTTTGGGCCGGATATTAGGCCATATTATTTTGCAAGTGCTGCCACTCCATATCTGAACTGGCAATTATCAAAATGGCAGTTAGAAGAGCTCAATTACTATGACAACCTGGAATCGATTGACAGAAATTTCAGGCGCGATATGCCCGATTATATTGTCGATCAGATAGACCTCGCACCTCGGCTATTTTACAATATGCCGCTCCTGGGTGCCGAGTACGTGAACGCAGGAAAGGGTATTTACAAACGAAAACTCAACAACTGACTTTATCCAACCTGTTCTGATGTCGTCCGCCTTCGAAAGAAGTATTGAAGAAAGTGGTTAATATTTCCATTGCCTCTTCAAACGAAATAAAGCGCCCGGGTAGACAAACAACGTTGGCGTTATTGTGGCTTTTCGCCAAGCGTGATATTTCCTTGTTCCAGCATAGCGCAGATCGTATCCCTTGATGTTTATTGGCTGTCATATCCACACCGATTCCAGTACCGCAAATTAATATGCCTAAATCAAATTTTCCAGCTTCTACTTCGCCGGCAACAAGATGAGCGAAGTCCGGATAATCCACACTTTGCTCATCGTACGTCCCATAATCCATCACCCCCGGGAACTGAGATTTTAACCATTCTGACACCCTAGCTTTTAAAGCGTATCCGGCATGGTCACTGGCAATTGCTATTTTCAAGGTCTTAACTTTTAAAATGACTCTTCTTGCTGACGTAATTCTTCCTTTTTACGCACCACACCGGCGACATAAATACTTATTTCGTAAAGAATTAAAAGCGGTACGCTCATAATCATTTGGCTCATTACATCGGGTGGGGTGAGGACTGCTGCTATTGTAAGGATTATAACAATAGCATGCTTGCGATATGTTCGTAAAAACTTAGGTGTCACCACTCCCAGCTTAGCAAGTACATACACAACCATTGGCAGCTGAAACATGATACCACAGGCCATTACAAGCATGATAACGGTGGAGACATAGCTGGTGAGGTCGATCTCATTCATGATGCTGGGATCGAGTTGAAAATGCGACAGGAAGTTTATCGAAATCGGACAAACGACATAATATCCAAATAATATTCCAAGCAGAAACAGCAACGTCACGAAAAAAACTGCACCGCGACTCATATTGCGCTCTTCATTGTATAGTCCAGGTTTAATAAATCGCCATATTTCCCAGAAAACGTAAGGGAAGGCTACCACAAGTCCTATAATAAAACTGGATGTGAACGCGATAGTAAACTGGGCGGTCATATTCCGGTTCTGAATGATGAATGGTAATTCATCAATACAAAATCCATCGGTGCCTGTCAATTTACCGAGCTCGCAAAACATGCGGTAGGTCCAGAAATCAGCCCTCGAAGGAGCAAGTATGATTTCATGCCAGATGAATCCCCTATAAATAAATGCGACAATCGCGATTACTCCAATAGCAGCCAACGACCTTATCAAATGCCAACGTAACTCCTCCAGATGTTCTAAAAAGGACATCTCTTTCTCACCTTTCGTGCGATTTTCGTCAATTTCTGCCATCCCCAGCTCTATTTATACAATGGAAATTTCTTCATCCAGGCATTTATAGACCGTTTTACCTCTTGGATCTTGCTATCATTGTCCTTATTCATTAACACATCATCGATGAGATCAACCACTTTTTCCATGTCGGCTTCCACCATGCCACGAGTAGTCATGGCGGCGCTTCCCACCCTGATACCACTGGTAACAAATGGCGACTGCGTGTCGAATGGCACCATATTTTTATTGATGGTAATATCTGCTTTTATAAGTGCCTCTTCAGCGTCTTTGCCAGTAATCTCACCTTTTGAGCGAAGATCAATCAGCATAAGATGGTTATCCGTACCGCCGGAAATCACCTCGTAGCCCTTGGTCATAAATCTTTTGGCCATGGCGCTGGCATTTTTCTTAACCTGAAGTACATAATCCATGTACTCATCGCTTAGGGCTTCACCGAATGCAACTGCCTTGGCGGCAATGACATGCTCCAGCGGACCTCCCTGAGTGCCTGGGAAAACGCCAGAATCAAGTAGTGACGACATTTTTCGTAAAAGTCCTTTCGGGGTTTTCAAACCGAATGGATTATCAAAATCATCGCCAATCATTATCATTCCACCTCTAGGGCCACGAAGGGTTTTGTGAGTCGTAGTTGTTACGATGTGACAATATTCCAAAGGATCATCCAACAATCCACGGGCAATGAGCCCTGCCGGATGCGCAATATCTGCCAGAAGTAGTGCTCCTTCCTTATCGGCGATCTCCCGTAATTGTTCATAATTCCACTCACGGCTATAGGCAGACGCACCACATATGATGAGTTTCGGTTTTTCTTTTTTCGCTATATCAACGACACGATCGTAATCGATCATGCCTGTCTCTTTTTCTACTCCATAAAATGAAGGTTGGTATATCTTTCCTGAAAAATTGACTGGTGATCCATGTGTCAGGTGTCCGCCATGCGAAAGATTAAATCCAAGGATTTTATCTCCCGGATTCAGTACTGCCAACATCACAGCTGCATTGGCCTGTGCTCCGGAGTGTGGCTGGACGTTGACCCAACTGGCACCAAACAATTCCTTCGCCCTTTCTATGGCTATATTCTCAATCTCATCTACAACCTCACACCCTCCATAATAGCGTTTTCCGGGTAAACCCTCCGCATATTTGTTTGTAAGGACGGTTCCCATGGCCGCGATTACCTGGGGAGACGCGAAATTCTCCGAGGCAATCAATTCAATACCATTTTCCTGTCTTTCCTTTTCTTTCTGAATGAGATTGAATATTATCTGATCTTTATACATGCTTGTGATAAAAAATGAACGGCAAAAATAAACCTACTATGATTAAATACCAATTAATTCCAAAAATGAGTGAACATTAATCTCAAGCTCTTGATAATCCGTATCTTTGATTAAAACTTTTGGATTTTATGCGCACCCTTTATTTTCAAATCCTGCTCATGCTTCTTATCTCTGGTTGCGGTTTAAATTTTAAGTCGGGCAATGGGAATATGGAAGAAATCCAGACTGAAGTCCAGTCTTTTGACGAAATCTTCGTCGGTGGAAACTTCGACGTGACATTGATACCATCTGATAAAAACTCCGTTTTGATCAGCGCTGACGAAAACCTGATGAAGTATATCAATGTAGAAGTTCACAACAGCTCTCTGAATATAAATACTGTCCACAGCCTTAAAAGCTCCAAAGGCATACGTATCACTGTAAACTATACCAAACTAACTGGCATTTACTCAACAGGCGCATCCAAAATCACCCATAATAATGCCCTGAAAGCCCATGAATTTGAGATCGACCTCTCTGGCACTGGTTCTATCGAGTTGGAGTTAGATGTGGATACTACATCGGTAACAATGACCGGAGCCGGGTTAGTGAAACTTAATGGAAAAACCTCACTTCTAAGCGCGGTGTTAAGTGGCGCCGGTGGCCTGGTCGCATCTGATTTGATTGCCCAAAACTGCGACATCTCGCTCAGTGGTGTGGGCGGTGCAAGTGTCTATGCCACGGATAAACTAGAGGCCAACATCAGCGGTATTGGAGGCATCCAATACTCCGGAAATCCGGCACATATCGAAAAAAGTATTACAGGCCTTGGAAAAATTACTCAGGCCGGTAATGACAACTGATCGACCCGTTAATCCCGTTGATCCAACTCCGTAATTGGCGTAAATCATCACTTGCTCTGCAAGCCGACTAATTATCATATTCATACCATTCACTGGACAACCACTACTTTTTAAGACCCAAAAACGCCTATTCAGACCCTTCAACTACAATAATGGTATTATTCCATCAATTTCTGGTCAGAATAAATCCGAACTAATAGTATGCATGCATAATATTTTTTAATTATATTTGATACCCCCCGGTAGAAAAATGAAGAAAGAAGAAACGATCGATTACTATATCAAAACGAGTTGGCATAGCCTTTCAAGGCTTTATAATCAAAAAGCAGTTAAACATGATATCACCACATCCATTGCTTTCATATTATTGAATATCAGTACTTCGGAGGGCACGCCTGCTACAAAGATCGCTCCTCAGATGGGGCTGGAGTCGCGCAGCCTAACTCGAACATTGAAGTTCCTGGAAGAAAAGGGCTTCATATACCGGGAAAAAGATTCGAACGATGGGAGATCGGTGAGAATTTACCTTACGGAGAAAGGAAAGGTGAGTAAGGGGAAGGCCATTGAAACGGTGAAAGCCTTCAATCAGTTTGTGAAGGAAAGAATCCCGGAGGACAAACTGAACACATTTATACAGGTATCCCGCATAATTATCGACTGGACTGAAAATAACACAGAGCTTAAAGAACTAATCAATAAAGAATACTAGAAACTCCCCACAACTACTATGAAACGGAATATAACCAAGGTGGCTGTTTTAGGTTCAGGAATCATGGGTTCACGCATTGCCTGTCATTTCGCCAATATTGGCCTTGACGTGTTATTGCTTGACATTGTCCCGGTTTCACTCAATGAACAGGAAGTAAAAAATGGTCAAACGATCAATGATAAAGTCGTTCGTAACAGGATCGTAAACAACTCACTTCAAACTGCCATAAAAAGCAATCCATCGCCAATCTATTCAGCGGACTTTGCCTCAAGGATTCGTACCGGCAACTTCGATGATGATTTGCCAAAAATCCATGAATGCGATTGGGTCATTGAGGCAGTCGTCGAAAACCTCGGTATTAAAAAACAGCTTTTCGAAAAGGTCGAAAAATACAGAAAAGCAGGAACCCTCATCACCTCCAATACTTCAGGTATCCCCATCAGGCAGATGGCCGAGGGGAGAAGCGAAGATTTTCAGGCGCATTTTTGCGGCACGCATTTCTTCAATCCCCCACGATATCTTAAGCTACTGGAGATTATTCCCGGTCCGAAAACCAAACCGGAAGCCATTGAGTTTTTCATGCATTATGGCGACCTGTATCTGGGCAAATCCACCGTGCTGTGTAAAGATACCCCGGCATTCATTGCCAACCGGATCGGTATTTTCTCCATCCTGAAAGTGGTGGAAACCATGCTGGAACTCGACTTGAATATCGATGAGGTCGACAAGCTTACCGGCCCTGTGATTGGCAGACCAAAATCAGCGACATTTAGAACGAGTGACATTGTAGGTCTCGACACCCTGGTGAAAGTAGCCAGGAATCTATACCAGGATTTACCTGAAGATGAAAGGCGAGATATTTTCAAACTGCCAGAAATAATCGGTGAACTTGAAAAACGAAATTGGCTCGGCGACAAGACCAATCAGGGTTTTTATAAAAAAACAAAAAATGCACAAGGTGCAACGGAGATCCTTACTCTCGACCTTAAAACACTGGATTATAAGGCCAAGCAAAAGGTAAAATTTCCGGTTCTCGAACTCACAAAACCGATCGATAAGGTAAAAGAAAGGTTCAAAATCCTACTTGGCGCTAAGGATAAAGCCAGTGAGTTTTACAGAGATACTTTCTACGGGATTTTCCAATATATCTCGAATCGCATTCCAGAAGTCTCCGACGAATTATACAAAATCGACGATGCTCTGTGTGCAGGATTTGGTTGGGAAGTTGGTCCATTTGAAACATGGGATCAGCTCGGTGTGGCGCAAACCATAACGAATATGGAAGCAGCCGGATACAAACCAAGCCAGTGGGTGTATCAGATGCTGGAACACGGAATAGAAAGTTTCTACAGTTTGAATGACGGTATTAAAAAGTACTACAATCTCCAGTCTGGCAGTTATGAATCAATCCCCGGGCGGGAAGCATTCATTATTCTGGATAATATTCGAAATACCAGTGAAGTTTGGAAAAATGCCGGCTCAACCATTTTTGATTTAGGCGATGGAATCATCAACCTGGAATTCAGATCAAAAATGAATACCATGGGCAGCGAGGTGATCGAAGGCATCAACAAGGTCATTGAAATCGGGGAAAAAGATTTTCGCGGAGTGGTGATCGGCAATCAGGGTGCCAACTTCACGGTGGGCGCCAATCTCGGCATGGTGTTTATGTATGCCATCGAGCAGGAATATGACGAGCTGAACTTAATGATCCAGACATTTCAGAATACGGTGATGAAGGCGCGCTATTCTGCGGTTCCTGTTGTAGTGGCTCCACACGCCATGACATTGGGCGGTGGATGCGAGTTAACATTGCATGCTGATATGGTTCAGGCGGCTGCTGAAACGTATATCGGATTGGTAGAAGTAGGTGTCGGACTTATACCGGGTGGAGGTGGCACCAAGGAAATGACCTTACGTGTGGCACAGCGAGCTGAGCAGGGCGATGTTGAATACAATGCATTGCAAAACGCTTTTATGAATATCGCCACGGCAAAAGTCGCCACTTCAGCGGAAGAAGCCAGGGCTCTGGGAATCTTACGGCCACAGGACAGGATTACACTGAACCCCGGAAGACAGCTAAGCGACGCTAAAAATGCAGCATTAGAACTCGCTGAAAAAGGCTATACGAAACCAATCGAAAAAACAAATATCAAAGTGCAAGGACGTGGTGGTATGGCATTGTTCTATGCAGGAATCAGCCAGATGCGTATGGGCAACTACATCAGTGATCACGATGCGCTAATAGCCAAAAAGATCGCCAAGGTAATGTGTGGCGGAGACTTATCGATGCCTTCAGAAGTATCGGAACAATATCTACTTGAACTGGAACGGGAGGCATTCTTATCGCTCTGCGGAGAGCGTAAAACTCTTGAAAGAATTGAGGCGATCCTCAACGGTAAAAAAGCTTTAAGAAATTAATAAAAGACCATGGATGCATATATAGTAGCTGGTTACAGATCCGCTGTCGGCAAAGCCAAAAAAGGGGGATTCCGTTTTACACGACCTGACGACCTTGCCGCCGATGTCATTAAATATCTTGTAAAATCCATACCTGCGCTGGATCCCCTGAGGGTCGATGATCTCATCGTCGGCAACGCGGTACCTGAAGCCGAACAGGGCATGCAGATGGGCAGAATGATTTCATTGCTGTCACTGCCCAGGGAAGTTCCCGGAATGATCGTGAACCGGTATTGCGGGTCAGGAATTGAAGCCATCAATATCGCCTCAGCGAGGATCATGGCAGGCATGGCCGATTGTATCATTGCCGGTGGTGTCGAGTCGATGTCAATGGTGCCTATGATGGGATGGAAAACGGCCTTAAACTATAAAATCGCCAGTGAATATCCCGATTACTACACCTCGATGGGACTTACCGCCGAAGAGCTTGCTAAACAGTATTCGATCTCCCGCGATGCTCAGGATGAATTTGCTTTTCATTCGCACCGGAAAGCCCTGAACGCGATCACCACTGGTCTTTTTAAGGATGAAATAGTGCCTATAGAAATTGAGGAAGTGTTCGTGGATGAATCAGGAAAACGAAAGTCAAAAAAACAGGTTATCGCTGAAGATGAAGGGCCTCGTGCCGATACGACTTTGGAAGCATTGGCAAAATTAAAGCCGGTCTTTGCCCAGGGAGGCAGCGTCACAGCAGGCAATGCATCTCAAACTTCAGACGGAGCCGCATTCGTTATGGTAATGTCTGAAAAAATGGTGAAGGAACTGAACTTAGAGCCAGTCGCCAGACTTGTGACCTATGCAGCAGCTGGGGTTGAACCAAGAATTATGGGTATTGGCCCGGTGGAGGCAGTTCCAAAGGCTTTGAAACGGGCAGGCTTAACACTTTCTGACATATCACAAATCGAACTCAACGAAGCCTTCGCTGCACAGGCACTTGGTGTTATTCAACTTCTAGGCCTCAATCCTGAAACTGTAAATGTGAACGGTGGAGCCATTGCCTTGGGTCATCCGTTGGGATGTACAGGTGCCAAACTCACCATTCAATTGCTCAATGAAATGAAACGTCGCAACCAGAAATACGGCATCGTTACGGCATGTGTCGGTGGTGGCCAGGGAGTTGCTGGAATTTATGAACGATTATAAAAACCTCTTCTTATGGAAACCTTAGATAAAAAATCAGCGATCAGGGGTGGTGAATTCCTGATAAAAGAAACAGAAGCCAATGACATTTTCATTCCGGAAGATTTCACGGAAGAACAGAAAATGATTCTGCAAACATGCCATGATTTCCTGAACACCGAGGTTCTCCCTCGTCTTGATGACCTGGATTCCATGAAATACCCGGAACTCATGCCGGGCCTTCTCGACAAAGCAGGCGAACTTGGTCTTCTTGGTACTTCCATCCCTGAACAATACGGTGGCTTTGGAATGGATTTTAATACTTCAATGCTTATCGCCGAAGAATTTGGCAAGGGTCATTCATTTGCGGTTGCTATCACAGCGCACACAGGAATTGGCACGCTGCCCATACTTTATTATGGCAATGATGCCCAAAAGGCCAAATACTTACCAAAGCTTGCCACCGGAGAATGGAAAGCCTCATATTGCCTCACTGAGCCGGATTCCGGATCAGATGCCAATGCCGCCAAAACCAAAGCTAAACTGACTCCAGATGGAAAGCACTACCTTCTCAACGGCCAGAAAATGTGGATCACAAATGGTGGTTTTGCTGATGTACTCATCGTATTTGCCAAAATAGATCAGGATAAAACAATGACGGCTTTCATTGTTGAAAAGTCCTTTGGCGGCATTACAATGAATGAAGAAGAGAAAAAGATGGGTATTAAGGGCTCTTCCACGCGCCAGATATTTTTCAATGACTGTCCCGTTCCAGTAGAGAACATGCTTTCGGAAAGGGAGAATGGCTTTAAGATCGCTTTGAATATTCTGAATATTGGCAGAATAAAACTCGGCGCCGGAGCATTTGGTGGCGCCAAAAGCGCCATAGCACATGCCATCATATATGCCAACGAGCGCAAACAATTCGGAAAAACCATCGGTTCATTTGGAGCAATTAAACACAAGATTGGCGACGTTGCCGCGCACATCTATGCTTCTGAATCTGCTCATTACCGCGCAAGCCAAAACATCGATGACGCATTTAATGCCATGGTTGCCAATGGGATGGATGAATCAGAAGCTAAACTGAAATCCACCGAGCAGTTTGCCATAGAGTGCGCCATTCTCAAAGTGCATGGATCCGAAACACTTGATTATGCTGTTGATGAAGGTGTACAAATCTTTGGTGGTATGGGATATTCTGCAGAAGGACCGATCGAACGAGGATACAGGGACGCCCGCATCAACAGAATATTTGAAGGAACGAACGAAATAAACCGCATGCTCACCATAGACATGATCCTGAAGCGCGCAATGAAAGGTGAGCTCGACCTGATGGGACCTGCCATGGCTGTTGCCAAAGAATTGACATCCATTCCTGATTTTGGTTCAGAATCCAGTGATGATCCATTTGCCGTCGAAAAGAAAGCAATCCGGAATCTGAAAAAAGCCGGACTGATGATCGCCGGCGCTGCCGTACAAAAATTCATGACCAATCTGAAGGACGAACAAGAAATACTCATGAACCTGGCGGATATGCTCATCGAAGGCTATGCGGCTGAGTCGGCCTTACTAAGGGCAGAAAAAGTGATGCTCGCCCAGGGCATGGAAAAATCATGGATTTATAGCGACCTCGCACGCATATACCTGCATACTGCCCTGGAAAGAGCATCATGGGCAGGAAAGCAGGCTATTTATGCTTTTGCTGAAGGTGATGAACAGAGAATGATGCTCATCGGGTTAAAGAGGTACACGAAGACCGAACCATTTAATTTGAAAGACGCCAGGCGTCGTGTAGCAGATTATATGCTGGAGAAAAACGATTATACCCTGTAACTATATCTGATTTTAATGGAGAAAGGCCGTAATATCGGCCTTTTTTTATTATGCAGGTATTTCTTTTTCGAGGAGCCAGGCCTGGGCAGTGATGAGGTCATGGAAATAATTGCATTCCATATCCAGGCTATTGAACATTATACCATTCT
>JBGSYX010000247.1:0-16404 GCA_041750735.1 Cyclobacteriaceae bacterium | reverse complement strand
TGATCAAGGCGACCCGCCTGCGTTTTCGTCCAGTCCTAATGACCAACATCGCCATGGTGATCGGACTGCTTCCTTTGGCATTGGCGCAAGGCGCAGGATCTGAATGGAAAAACGGACTCGCCTGGGCGATTATCGGCGGACTTAGCAGTTCCATGTTTCTTACGCTGGTCATTGTACCGGTAATCTACTACCTCGTCGAGCGCGGTCTCAACCGGATGGGTGTCCGCTGGGGAAATAAGGTGGTGGTTCCAGATTCAGACGATCCAACTTAGCATTCGTAAACTGGTCTTTTCCTAAGCTGGTCTTAGCGTCTCGCAAATACTTTCTCCTTTATGTCTCAGGGCTCGCCAGTACCACTTAATCTTCACAGTCATTCCTGACAAGCGAAACCGTGTGAAGCGCGATCAGGAATCTGCTGCTCCAAATGGGCCTAAAGTCGCCTTGGTCAGATTCCTGCTTGCGCGAATGACGAAGAGGGGTAACTGGTACGTCGATGAATTTTGCTCTAATCCACCTTAATTGTACTTGCCCTTTCACTCACACCATTTTCATTACTTATTCCTTGCTGTCGAGTGTATAAGGGAAGCTGAAAAAAAACTGCCATCGTGAGTTACTGCTGGAGGCTAGCTGCGGATCTGTAAATACTTCCTGGGTAGAGATATTATATCGTGCCTTGATGTTAACCCCTTTGCCACCCCGGGCCGAGGCCAATGAATAGCCAAGTTGGATAGGAAAGCTAATATTTGTCTTTTTCATATATGGTTTTATATCATTAGTGATCATGATGGTCTCTCCGCCCATCAGGCTGCCCGATGTCTCTTGCTTTCCTGAAGTAAGAAAACTGATTTGGGGTCCGGCGGCTACTGCGAAGCGTTTAGCAAAATGATATTGAAGTAAAACCGGCACATCGATGTAATTGAAGACGAACTTTGATTCAGGATCTAGAATGTTTATATCGATAATAATGGGCGTAACACCATTTGCACCTCCTCGCGACAGCGGTTTGAATTCTGGCGTAAGTGACCATTTCTCATTAAGTTTCACGAAGGTACCCATTCCAAAATTTACACCAGTTAATGGCTTTTGTTGTTCGAGTCCGGGAAGTGTTGATACACTCATCCCGAGATCGATGGTCAGGTGAAATTGTTCAGTGGCCAATTTTTCGCCAAAGAGTAAGACCAGAAGTGCCGCCTGACCATGGCAATAACTTGATGTGAGCAGGGCAAACATGCTTATGATGAAAGATAGGCTTATAAATTTCATAGAGTATATTCGTTATACTTGTAAAGATATTTAAATTCTGACCTGCTTTTAAGTTTCTCAACTTTGATTTGAAGCAACTTATAGTAAAACCTTGTACACTTCTTTCCAGTCGTCTTTCATATTCACAATAACCCAGTGGTAGGTTAGCGCATCATCCAGTCCTTTTTCCAAACGACCAATGGACGATTTTCGATCGTATGCTACTTCACGAATGGAATCCGTGTGATGGATGATCATGCCAAAGCGAGGGCCACTTCCTGTTGACGTGTATTGCAGCATGGCATAGTCCCCATCGGAATTTCCTGCCGTAAAGACCGGTCGCTTGCCAATGTATTGATGAATGCCTACGGGCTTGCCTTCTTTGTCATCATTGAAGTTAAGTTCAGGGAGTTTTAAAAGCACACCCTTGCCGTCCCTTACTTCGTATTTTACTTTTACTGAACTCCCCACCACCTGGTCTGTAGGTATGCCATAAACTTCCTCTGCCCATGCCCTCATAAAATCAACACCACCGCCCGATACAATAAAGGTTTTATATCCATTGGCGCGCAAATAGTTTAAGAGTTCAAGCATGGGTTGATACACCATGTCTTTATACAGCAAACCCGTCTTTGGATGTTTTGCTGTATTGATCCAGTCTATTGCGGTCTCTTCAAACTCATCCGTAGTCATGCCGGCATGTGTGGCCGCCATCAATTGCATGACTGCATGCTCTCCACCCGCCTTCACTGTTTTCAAGTCGCCCTCAAGCAACGCCTTAAAGGGCTGTTCAGTTTTCCACTCGGGATGCTCCGGTGCTAAAGCTCTTATGCGGTCCATAGCAAACGCTAATTGAAAGTAGATGGGTTGTTCATGCCACAACGTGCCATCATTGTCAAAGCAGGCTATACGATCGGAAGGAACAATAAAGTCAGTGCCTCCTTCTTTTGTAGTGTTGGTAACAAAGTCGATGATACTCGATTTCGTGGCCCCTTCATTCCAGGAAGGCAAAGGATCTGTGGCGACAATGGTTGTGTTTGAAGAAGTATCCTGTGTGGACTTCGTACACCCCATTACCATGATGACCACGCATAACAGGAGGGTAGTTTTTGTTTTCATTTTAAATTGATTAGAATCCGAATCATTAAACTTAGAAAATTATTTAATCAATTGTACCAAAAAGCCTAAGTCCATTTTGATTTAGGTTTTCTTTTAAACTGGGGTAAGTTGGCAAGACCAATAGTAACATGTGGATTGTAATTAACTCCACTATAACCAGATATAAAGCCATTTACATACTCAGATGTTCCTGCCGTAATGGGCTTTCCATTTTCATTTTGTACAAATGTTGCATCGGTTCCCACTACAATAAATGGTTTCATGACCTCAATCAATTTTGACTGGAACCTCATCAACTGTGTAGTTGTGTCGGTGGTAATACCAGCCAATCCTAAACCGCCCATGGGTAAATAATAGAAGCTTCTAGCTGTTTGATTTCCCTTTGTGGGTTGTTCTTCCTTTATAACTTTTGAGACAGCCGAATATATACTTTGGTGATCGGCTCTTTTTACATGGCATTGCATCACCGTTAGGTGTGGCACGTACGAGTCGTCAAGTGAAAAGCTACCAGGCCCTGAGTAATTCTTTCGCATCATTTTGTTATAGGCTTTCGCCGAATCCAGCATGTTTTTATCAGGGTCGAGCAAAACGTCAATGGCAACAATATCTGAGTTTGCAACAACAGTTTTGATACTTTGGGCAAATACTACAAGTGTCAACCAGCCAATAGTACTAATCAATGATTTTTGTTTCATTTTCATATTGCCAGATAAATTTAATAAGCGCTTGAATAAGTTTTTATTTGTCCGAGTGGGCACATTAGTTTCCTGGAAGAACAAGATCATGGGTAGGAGTTGCTTTCCGCCCTCAACCTACACACCACTGCTTACTTAACACGGACAAAAGCTACATCGAAACTGGTGCCCTGCATGGCCTGATAATAAATACCGGACAATAGGTTTTCTGATGGGTTGAAGCTGAGCGTATATGTGGAACCCGGATAATTAACATCGCGCAGTTCAACGATGACGACCAAACCATCATTTTTTTTCTGCCACTCTGCATGGCCCACCTTGATAGGGTTGGGGTTGAAGTAGCTGGCTTCCAGGTTACCGGTGGTGGTAGCACTTCTGATTTCAATGATATAATTACCATTACTATCGGTGCGCACCCATCGCCCGATTAAAAGATCCTGATAGGGCTTGGCCGGCACGTTGGTTGCTGAAGGAGTCATGGTCGTATTTTTTGTGGCTTCTCCAGCCGTGTAATTCTTCCAGAAAAAGACACTCAAAACGGCTACTACGATGACTATGATTATCATCATCCACATCCGGCTATTCGATTTCGTAACAGGGGTTGTTTTCTTTTGGTTATGCGGATTTTTGGTTGGTTTGTTTTTCATAATCGAGGATGTTTCATTGTTGGCTAGCTATTTGTTTTGAGACTTAACGTTCTATGTGGTTATCTTTTCCTTTTCTTGTTATAAGAAAATAAGATTTCAAAGTGTAACAATAATACATCATTTTATGTCAACCTATTCACAAATATACATCCAAACGATTTTTGCAGTAAAGGGAAGGCCAAGTTAAATTAATCCAGAATGGGAAGTCCTATATATAAATACATTACAGGCATTGTTCAGTATTAAGGGCAAAAGATGATTGCTATTAATGGCATGCCCAGTTATAGTCTTCTGACTGCAAACTCTAAATGAAAAGCAGGAATCTGCTTTCGGAAATGTATCGGTGGATTTCCCCGCTAATTGACGGTTGCACCGACAACAATAGTGACGATCTATTGGTCATTTTACCTAAGAGTAAAAGACCTTTTGCAGATTGATTGGGGTTTGGGATTCAAACCGCTAATCGCACCCCGGGATGTTCACCACATTTACAAATCATCACATTTCCATTGAACTGTTGAACCATTGACACCACCTATTCCACCTTCATTGTACTCACCCTGTCACTTACTCCATTTTCATTCACCGCCTCGATGGTGAAATAATAGGGTTTTATTCGGTCCATGGTTTTTAGCCAGAAATCATTTTGGGAATGTACCATAATGCAAGTGTATAGTTTGTCAGGAGCTGTGCCATAGTAAATATTGTACGCGTAGGCGTTGTCCACAGGGCGCCATTTCAGGAAGGCGCTTCGTTTGTCTTTCTCCGTGCGCAATACAATGAAATCCTTCACGGACTCAGGTTTTGGTCCATTTGCATTTCCGAATACGCGCAATCCGCTGATTGCAAACTTGCCGGTGGGCATATGGATATTTTCCAGCTTTATGTATCGCGCTTGTACCGGCACGGGAAACTCTACATACTCATGCGGCACATCAGTCGTGTTTTTGCTTTTATCTACCAGCAACGACCATTTTTTTCCATCAATTGAAGAATACAATTTGTACTGATGATACTGGTCGGTGCGCTTGCCGAGCCTGTCCGCATCTACATCCTGATCCGCAAAGTTGATCTGAGTGGCATGGACAGTTGAAACTGTTCCAAGGTCGGTCTGAATCCATTCGCCTTTCTCACCCGATGCGGCGCTCCAGTAGGTTTTCATGTTTTCATCGACCGCTTTATTAGCCGAATAGTTTTCACAAGTCGAGGATACTTGAACTGGCTTTTCGTAATTCAATAACATCCATCCGGTAAATTTTCCTGCGGCTGTGTCGCCTGATAAATAATGCGGATAATCGCCAAAAGCAGTGCTGCACCACATTACTCCGTCTGTGTCAAAACCAGCCGGCCAGATGCCGAGCCTGCGCTCAAAGGTGTTCTTTACTGAAATCTGAATTGTGCTCACATGCCAGTAATTTTCGTTGTTATCCTGAAAAGTAGAGCCGTGCCCTGCGCCTCTCGCAAAGCCCCCAAGTTTTATACTCAACGGATCGGACTGCGGTGTGAAAGGGCCAAGCGGTGAGTCGCCAACGACAACTCCGTCGGCATAGCCGCTGAATTCCGTGCCAGGTGCGCCGTATTGAAGGTAGTATTTGCCGTTGTATTTGGTCATATGAGCGCCTTCAAGGAACGGATCGAGGAAGGTGTTGTCCATGTGTTCGCCGAAGCGCTGCCAGCCATAGCGGTCTTGTTCCAGAAAGTACATCTCTTTGCGCGTGCCCTGGGGTTGGAGCGTTTTTCTGTCGAGTTCTATTCCGTATAAGGGGAAGCGGTTGCTGCTGCCATTGTACATGTAGAGTTTGCCGTCAGTATCGGTGAAGAAGTCAGGGTCCCAGCCACCGATGTCGAACTTTTCAACCATCGGATTCCATTCGTTACTCTTCGGATTAGTACTCATCCATATGGTGAAGTCGCGTTCGTAAGTGGAGCCCATCACGATCATGGTGTCACCGATAATGCCGACAGCAGGTGCGCAGAGTTCGTCATAAACCTTGTTCCATTCCCGGAGGAAGAGCCGTGAAATGAATTTCCAGTTGAGCATATCGTTGCTGACCCAGTATCCCCATTGGTTGGTGCTGAACAGGTAGTAGTCGCCCTTATAATTTACGATGACCGGATCGGCAGTGGCACGGTGACGGCCCCACTCGCTGAAATTGGGTATTGGCGTATAGCCATAATCAATATTGATGGGATTACAATAGGTTTGCTGCTGGGCCTGGGCAGAATAGGCAGTTGGAAGCAAGAGCAGGAGGAAGGTGATTATTTTGAACATCGCATTCGGGATTAACTTTTGAATTTAGCTTCATCCTTGTCACATGGCAAAGATTGCTCTGGGTTTTTTGTGGTTTTTTTGGCTGGAGATTTCATTCCGGACCTTATGCTTTCCAAGCCAACAAACCCATTAATTTTCCATGAAGCTGTAATTAATCTTTTTAGGACGGTGGTTTCCGTCCAGAGCAGCAAATATAAAATTACCCTGCATTGCCTTCTCCCTGCGTTTTCCGTACATCTCCTCCATAAATATTTCCACCTTTACATTCAGTCGTACCATTTCGGCCTTTTCAACATAACCGACGACCTCCACAATCGAATTAGGATTCACGGTTTTCAGAAACTCTATGCTTTCTGCCTTCACGGTGTACATCTTTTGCCTGGTAAATCGTGTGGCCGTAATGTATGCCACTTCATCCATCCATTGCAAAGCCTGTCCACCAAAAAGGGTTTCGTTGGCATTTAGCAGGTTGGGAAATATTGCTTTAAATTGGCGGGTTTCACTTTCTCGAATCCTCTGTTCCATTGTCCTTATTTGTTTATTGGTAAAATTAAACTTTATAATGAACATATGTTCAAAATAAATCATTAATTTTATCCAATTAAAATCTTATTTAAAATCAATAGAACTATGGAACAAGAAATAATTGCAATGCCGCGCATCGGTGATGATGCCCCTGAATTTCAGGCGGTAACTACCCAGGGAAATATCAATTTTCCTTCTGATTACAGAGGAAAATGGGTCATACTGTTTAGTCACCCGGCCGACTTTACACCGGTCTGTACATCTGAATTTATGACCTTTGCCAAAATGGAATCTGAGTTCAATGCATTCAATTGCCAGTTGGTAGGGTTGTCGGTTGACGGCCTGTATAGCCACATTGCCTGGCTCAGGACCATCAAGGAGAAGATTGAATACAAAGGCATGAAAAACATCGAGGTGACTTTCCCGCTCATAGAGGATATCACCATGGAAGTGGCGAAGAAATACGGAATGTTGCAACCGGGCGAAAGTAACACAAAGGCAGTTCGTGCAGTATTTTTCATCGACCCGGTCGGTAAGATACGGGCAATCATTTACTATCCACTTTCGCTAGGACGCAATTTTGACGAATTGAAACGTGTAATCATTGCCCTCCAAACAGCGGATAAATTTAGCGTTGCCACACCGGCTGACTGGGAGCCAGGCGATGACGTCATCGTACCTCCTGCAGGTTCGTGCGGCGTTGCCAAAGACCGTGTGGAAGGTAAAGAAGCAGGAGTGAAATGTTACGATTGGTTTTTCTGTACAAAATCCATCAGCAAGGAAGAGGTAATGAAGGCGTTGAAATAAACCATGCCAAGGCCAAAGCGAAACAGAGTCATTTCGAACCCTCCGATTATGGAGGGTTTCCGGCCTTTTGGTATTCCGAAGGCAAATCTTGAACCCCTCATATTGCTTTATGAAGAATATGAGTCGATCCGGCTTGCGGACTATCTGCATTTAACCCAACTCGAGGCTGCAAGCCTGATGAAAGTTTCCCGGCCTACCTTTACCCGCATCTATGAAAATGCCAGAAGGACTATTGCACAGGCATTTGTGGAGGGAAAAGCCGTTTTTATCGAGGGTGGAAATTTCCACACCAATGATTTCTGGTACAGGTGTGGCAGTTGCATGAAGTTGGTTATCGGTGAAGAAGAGGTTGACATTTGTCCGTACTGCCAGAGCATTGATCTGCGAAAACTAAATCAACAAAAGAAATTCAAGAAAGAAGAATATTCCGGGTACTGCATTTGCGTCCATTGCGGCGCCAAATTGCCACATGTGGATGGTGTTCCCTGCAGGGAAAATGACTGTCCTGATTGTGGTAAAAAAATGATGCGGGAGGGAAGTTACCATCACAAACTATACATTTCAAAGAAAGGAGAAAGTAATCATGAAGATAGCAGTCCCCACACGGGGCAACCAGGTTGATGACCATTTCGGTCATTGTGAAACCTACACTGTTTTTACCGTTGGTAAAAACCATGAAATTGAAAAAACCGAACTTCAGCCATCGCCTCAGGGGTGTGGCTGTAAGAGCGACATCGCCGGGATTTTGCAGAAACAAGGTGTGAAAGTGATGCTTGCCGGCAATATGGGGCAAGGTGCTTATAACATCCTCGTGCAACATGGCATAGAGGTGTATCGCGGCTGCAATGGCAATGTTCATGAATTGACACAGGCATTTCTACGTGGTCAGATTGATGATTCCGGCGTAGGCTGTGCACATCATGATCACCACGAGGAAGGTCATCAGTGCAATCACTGAACGATTTCGTAAAGGCTGAAACGTTAGTGCCCTTGCTAGTGTTCTCGAGAACTTGATGAGGGCTTTTTCTTCGCATTTTCAGATTCCTGATCGCGCTGCGCTTGTCAGGAATGACGAGTACAGCCACCGTCATTCCTGCGAGAGGCCTGGCTAGTAAGGGCAGTGAGGAATCTTAAGACGAACTATAGTCTATAGATATCTCTTCCACTCGATATGACAGGGTCAGGTGCAAAAGCTAGTCTTAGCGTCACGGAAGTATAGCCCTGGATTTAGCGTCTCCCTCGAACCGGTTTTTATATGCCCCGAACAGAAGGCGGACTATTTCTTCCGTTTTGCGATAAGTTGCTGCAAAAAAGCCAGACTGTCTGCCGCCTGCGGGATGGTGCCGCACTCCACACTCAGGATGATGTCGCGATTGAGTGGGTCCAGGAGGTCGAGCACCCGGTCCCAATCCACCACGCCCTGGCCGCAGGCACAGCCTACCGGTGTGCCGGTCACTTTGCCCCGCTCGCTGGCGCTCTGGCTCATAGAGATGTCTTTGGCATGGACGTGGTATACAAAGTCTTTCACTTTCTCCAGACCGTCATAGGGATCTTCGATGCCGGCGAGGTACGAATTGCCGGTGTCCCAGTTCACGCGGATCCACGGTGATTTCACCAGGTTCACAATCTTCAGCAGCCCCGCTGAGGTTTTTGTGTAGACGCCGTGCGGTTCTATGCAGACAAACACTTTATGACGTCGGGCCACCAACTCAATTTTGCGAAGGGTGTAGTACATCACCTGGTGCGCCTCTTCGTCAGTCATCCAGTCGGGTTTCACCATTTCGTCGGTATTCACGAAGCGGGCGCCGAGGGCGTCGGCCAGCACGATGGCACGGGTGAGTCGCGGTATGGCAGCTTCGGGCTTCATAAGCGGACTGTGGGCACTCAGGCTGCCGACAGTGATGCCCTGCTCATCGCAGATCTCCTTCATGAGAAGCGGGTCTTCTTCCATGGAAAAGGAGTGGAAATAGTTTACTTCGCTGAGAAGTTCCCAGCCGGTATGTACCATGGGCTCGATGTATTTGTAGCCCAGTTGGGCGGCGATTTTCACACCTTCGGCGAATGATTTGTCAGCGCTGCGCACAAACTCCATGTTGGCAGCGATGGTATATTTACTTGGCATGTTTATACAGCTTCATGGATTTTTAGCGCTTTTTCACTTTTTTCACCGGTATTAAACCGTATATGGGGCCCGCAATTCACGAACAAACCAGCGATTTGCATCTTCATCATTGACCACTTTTCCCTGTATTGGATCCCAGGTGATTTTTCTACCGGTACGAATAGCAATATTGCCCATATGACTCACACAATCCGATAGAATAGCCTCGTCCAATGGATTGGTCTCACTGATTTTTCCTTTTATCACATCGATAAACTCCTGGCCTGTTCTATTAGCATCATAAATGATTCTTCCATTCTCTGCTTCCCTGGGGAAATCCAGAAAGATTTTGCTGATCTCCGGAACGTTTGATTCAGCGCTTAAACGCCCTACCGAAATCCAACCTTTGGTTCCAAAGAACGTGGTGGTGTTGCCCTCTTTTGCCTCTCTGTAATGCCAGACGTCTTGTTTTTCAACCACATCGGTACTCATAAAGCGCAATTTTATGCCTGATTTATATTCATAATTCACATCCCAGGAATAGATATTATTGTAAATACCTCCGGGTTCCCAGATGGTTCCGGTACCCTCACAGCTATATTCTCCGTTCATTTTGTCTTTGAGGGCCCAAATCATGATATCCAGCGGATGGGCACCCCATCCTGCCAGAAAGCCGATGCTGTAATCCCATTGAAACCAGGAGGAATCATTCGTCACGCGCTCCGGACAATAGGTGTTTAGTGGGGCTGGACCAGACCATTTGTCGAAGTCAAAATCATTAGGGACAGGCACCTCAACGCACTGAGGTGATTCGACAGGATTCTTGCCCGGAGCCCAGGCCTCCACGCGTTCTATATCGCCGATTTTGCCTTCTTTTATCATGCCTACGGCGACCTTCATATGATGCATGGCGCGCTGCTGTGTGCCGTAATGGAATTTAACTACGTTGGCTTTTACTTCCTGCTGCAACGTCAGGAAGTCACGGTAGCTCAAGCCAAGAGGTTTCGCCAAAAGGATGTGTTTGCCGGCCCTTGCGGCTTTGATGGCGAGTGGCACGTGCCAGTGGTCGGGCGTGGTGATGGCCACGGCATCGATGTCTTTCCTTTCCAGCATTTCTTCAAAATGCAGATAGGAAGAACATTTTGGAGCATTTACGCCCTGTTCTTTGTAGGTATTGTTTATAAAATTCGCTGCACTTTCGCGTCGCTTCTGCCAGGTATCGCAGGTGGCCACCTGGTAAGCGTCAGTCACGGGCATCATCCATTCCTGCAATACGGCCATTCCCATGCCGCCGACACCGATATGGCCGACAGTGATTCTATTATTTGCCCTTTGTGAGCACGATGGCAAAATGTACGGTGCTGATATGCCGGCGGCCAATCCGAGAGCAGCCTTGTTTACAAAAGTTCGTCGTTTCATAATTTTAAGTTTTGGGTCTTGATTTATTTTTTAAAGTCTGAATAGTCCTGTTCGAGTTGTTGAAAGGTGGTTTCGCCGGAGTAACATTTCACCCTGTAGCGCAATTCAAGTTTTTCGCCGGTTTTCATCGTATGCGGCTTGTAAAAAATCGGTGATGGACTGAAATAATAGAATGGATGATCCTCCGAATTGGTGACAAACCATGGTGTAGGGTGGTTTAGATTGGATGGAGCATCAAAGATCGCCAAGCCGGTTTCTTTGCCGTGCAACGCATTCAATTCATAATATTTCCATGCCATGGGCGCGCCGTGTTTCATTTCTGTAGAGCCATCGGAATTGATGAAATGCGGATTGAAAAAATCGGGAGAAAAGCGCACCGACAGCCCGGCATAGCCACCCCAGTCCTTGCCGTCCGGCTCATTGGGTAGCGGAGTTCTGTTCAGTATAACGGAATCGGTGAGGGCTGTCCACTCAAAGGCATAGTCGATCGAAAGTAGGTCCTTTTCATCGGGAGCAGAGACGGTGATGGTGCAATGCTCATTGATTAAATCATCTCCCCCTTTTTCATGATAGGCCATTGTGAGCATCAGCCGGCATGAGAAATCATCGCTTTTTTGGATCCGGATTTCCCGCAATTCCGTGATGCCGCTATAGTTCCACTGCGCTACACCGGGCGATTGGTCGTA
The DNA here is from genome assembly GCA_041750735.1 of Cyclobacteriaceae bacterium. Lineage (GTDB taxonomy): Bacteria > Bacteroidota > Bacteroidia > Cytophagales > Cyclobacteriaceae > JAAUQL01. The sequence continues at coordinate 4,891 of JBGSYX010000247.1, read as the reverse complement.
TTCCCAGTAGTTCACACCGTTGATGTATTTCCAGGAATGCCAGAGACCGAGGTGCCAGGGATGATCATCAGGGCTGAGCCAGGTGACGGGAGTGCCGTCAATGGTGATTGGGTGAAAGAAAGGCTTACCTTTTTGGGTATTATAATTGTATTGCCAAAGGAAGGTTTCTCCGCGTTTAAGCGCGAGGGTAGTATCCGTTTCATGCCACGAAAGGTCATGGGTTTTTGATGGATTTTCCAGGGCCAGTTCTACAGGCACAGGAATGGTCACCTTCCCGGTGGCGGCCCATTCGGTTCCGCGGAGCATCAGTGTTTTCCACCCCGTGTTCTTCATGGCCCGCTCGTTGTGCCCGAGGATGTTATGGAATACACGTCCTCGGCCCCGGGTGTTGAATAGCACTACGGGCTCCATCATGCCGCGGCCACTGTTTGATGTATCCGAATAAGCCTCTGCCAGAATGTGAATATCCGGTTGTGTGGCTGAATGCACCCAAAGTTCATCGGTAATCCAGAAGTCGGCGATGCCGGCAGTCACAGGATGTGTTTGGTCTTTTATGGATACTTTGAAAGGCATAATTTTTCCATGCCGCGTGCTGTCGCCCCAGGTGGAGCCGACCAGTTTCTGGTAGTCTTCCCAATCATAAAAGGCCGCGTTGGCTGCGTGAAAGAGTGCGAATCCTCCTCCTTCGTCAATGAATTTCATCAGCCCGGTTTCTGTTGCGACGGGCCATCGGCGCGTGTTTTCAGGCCAGGAATTCCAGTTGCTCACCACGGCATCGTAGCGTTTGAAGACCTCGTAGGTAAGTGTGTCGGGATTTTCGGTGATCTCCGCGGTAAACCGTCCGCTGGTGGTATAGACTGATTGAATATAGTCTGTCGTAGCCTGCCACTCGTGGTTGTTGCTGCCGGAAAGGATTAAAAGCTTGAGTTTCGAATAAGATCCCTGGTGTGCGGAGCATTGGTAAAAAAGTACTACAGTGAACAAAAGGTGCCAATAGCTCATAAGTAAAAATTTTTTAGTCCAACATTAACTCTTTTGGCTAAACTGATCAGGATGATGAAAAAACAGTTAACAATTTACCCAAAATTCCTAAAAGTGCCTTGCGATGATTTTTATATAACAGTGATGCATTCAACAACTACTCCGCCCCTAAGTTTTTGAGGAATTTTAGGCTTTTCAGTACGGCTGCTTCGCCCGCAATCTCGAGCGTAGAATATCCGTCAAAACCACTTTTCACCAGCTTTTTATAGATTTGCTCAATGCCGATTACACCGTCACCGAGGCCTATCAGGCTCATGCCACAGCCATACACCGATCCGCGTTTCGGTATATATTCCTCGCCCAGGTCTTTCCAGTGTACGTGTTCGATCTTTTCGCCGAACTTTTCGATAAACTCCAAAGGATCGCCCCCACCAAGCCAAAGGTTGCCGGTGTCCAGATTTGCGCCAAGTGCTGCGGAGTTGCATTTGTCAAACACACGCTCCATCAATGCGATAGAGTCCGAAATGCGTCCATGAGGTTCCATCAATATTTTCACACCATAATCTGCCGCCACCTCCAACGGAGCATGCAGTTTTTCCGCAATGGCAAAGATGGCTTCGGTATCATTCAACTTGTGGCCGAACGCTGTTTTTGGATCGCCTTCAGACGTAATCACATGCTTCACACCAAGTGCACCGGCAATTTTCACCGCTTTGATGATCTGCGATGTGCCGTATCGCCAGGGCGCTGCCGGATCGAGCAGGTTGGCATGAGCACAAACGCTCGTCATGGTGATGCCTCTTGCATCGAACATACGCTTCAGGTCAAACGGATTGGCATCGAGACTGGCCACCGCCGTAAAGCCATACTCATTGCCAAGACATGCGCCGTCGGTATTGTCGGTGAGGTCTGCGTATTTTATCCCCAATTCGCGGATTTGATCCAATTGTTTATCCAATGTTGAAAAAGGATTGATCAGGGCGAAACATCCTATTTTTATAGCCATAACTTTGGTGGTAAAGGATTTAAAAACTAATTCTGTCCGCACTTTCTGAGTGCGATAACCAAAAATAACTATTCCGGACGCATGAATATTTTAATATCTTTCACTGTAAAAAATTGAACCTCATGAGTAAACCACGGTTTATCGACATTGATGGAAAAGTGTATAACGCTGATTCGTGTGTGCCGCTCACCAATGCGTGGGAGTCGGGCAATATTAAGCTGCAAACCCTTGTCCGGGGGACTTATCCGGGACATCAGCTTGGCGAAAAAGAGTTGGGAGGGGTTAAAAGTATTGGATTCTGGGATGCGAATAAGCCGCAAACCTGGGGATTGGATTGGCATAGAAATGAAGGAATTGAAATATGTTTTCTGGAAAGTGGGAGTTTAGACTTTGAAATTGGGGGACAACGCTACCCGCTCCAACCGCGCGATCTGACCATCACCAGGCCATGGCTTTCACACAAACTTGGCAGTCCGAATATTGGTGCCTGTAAATTACACTGGATTATACTTGACGTAGGGGTTAGGCATCCACACCAAGGATGGAAATGGCCGTCATGGATTATTCTCAATAAAGAAGACCTCGATGTCCTCACAAGATATTTTAGACATAATGAATCGCCTGTCTGGAAGGCATCCAATGAAATTTCCGCTTGTTTTGAACAAATCGCTCAGCTCGCCGAATCCAAAGTCAATTACGACACGAAGCTAAAAATCCTCATGAATTCACTCTTCGTGGCCCTGCTGGATCTTTTTAGACGCGGTAATGTGGAGCTGAATGCTTCATTGATACGGACAAAAAGGACCGTCGAAATTTTCCTGAAAGACCTTGAAAACCATCTGGTGGAAGATTGGACTATTGAGTCTTTTGCACACCATTGTAATCTGGGGACTACGCAGATTACCAAGTACTGTAAGGAAATCACCAACATGGCTCCCATGCAGTACTTGTCGTCGCTTAGAATAATGCATGCAATGAAATTATTGGAACAATCCCCCGAAAAAAGCATTGCCGAAATCGCCTATGAAAGTGGTTTTTCCAGTCCTCAGTACTTCACTACGGTTTTTAAGGGGCACCTCAAACAGACACCGCAGACGTATAGGAAGGAGAAAGTGTAGCTGAAGAATTCGAAAGGAATTCAAAGAGAGTGTAGAAAGTTAATTTGCCAAGTATAGTGAGTAGCATTAATACATCGATAAATCAGGATCGACCTTATATACGACACCTTTACTGGATTGTCCACAAAAGGCAATATAGTTGTCCTTCGTGAGCATGATGCCGGATGCTACAGCCCAACCGCCGCCGTAATAGTAAACCGGTTCTTCTCCAAGGCCAATTATTCCTTCATTGTTCATCTGGAACAGCCAGAAACCGGGATTGCCATCTCCTATAAAATCACCAACCACCGTGTATCCTTCTTCTTCAGGACTACTTGCTATGCCACGAACTACTGATACACCGCGATGTAAACCCCAGACTGTTTCCCACAGGGCTGCTCCTGCATTGGATACCTTCATGACCCAGCCGGTAGTATCTTCAGATCCGCAAAGGACATAACCTGACAAATCTTCTTTTTCAAGGATGTTTCCTGCAAGCGGGCTCTGAATTTTTTCAGGTACAATTTGCCATATCACATGGCCATGCAAATCTGTTTTATAGGCTTCAAAACCATGTTCCGTAGGCCCGGTCAGTGACATTGTAAGCACCAGCTCATTCGATGCAGTAATGATGATATCCGATACCTGGCTTTCTTCTTCAGAAGGAAATGGAAATGTAATTACAGGCTCTGCTATGCCGTCACCATTAATGTTGATAATGTGGATACTGGAATCGGGTTGGTATGCTACGCCGGCAACCAAAAAGGAGTTGTTTCCGGTTTGCTTAATGAAATCGCATGATGAAAATGGTGTGTAGTCTCCAAAAGGATAAATTACCCAGCGCTTTACATTTTTGAAATCGATTTTGATGATGGCAGCATAAGTAAACGTCGGATTTCCATAAGGGTCTAATGCCTGATATGCTCCCGCCACAAGGATATCGCCCTGATCCGACTCAGTGATTGACTTTGCAATGAACCAATTGTCAATCTCTTTTTTCCATAAAAGATTTCCATATTTATCCAACCTGACCACATAGGGCACATTCCAAACCACATAATCCTCGTTTGCACATTGTATCATGAGCCGGGCGTCGTAGCCGGGCAGGTTACTTTGCCATGTAACCGGTGTGGGCAGTTTCGGCTCAGTGTCCTCACAGCCGAGGATGAAAACAAAAGTAAATATCAGAGTAAACAACAACATGGTGGGATAGCACCAATTATGACCTGAATTCTTGAGTCTGTTATTCATCGTCATTGATATTAGATTTTACCTTATTTACTTTGGCCCGAAATAGTCAGGCTATTTTAAAACAAAAATCAGATAGAAAGAATTCCGCAGTGCATATACTTTTCAATCAAACAATTAAATGGCTTCATGCCATAGTCAACGTAAAATTCCACTTGGGTCATTGAGAATTTGTCAATCTGTGCAAGAAAAAAGTAGTTTCCTTGACCCTTGATTGTCAAGGGTTCTATTCATGTAACTCTATTCGAAAAAAATAAAAAGAGAGTAGAATGTTAATTTGCCCAGTCGGGCGCAGGAGTATTCTCATCAGATAGTTCATCGACGTAGTAGGTTCGCCTGTAGCGTTTGTCGCTATCGCCGTTTCCTCCAATGTCATAAATACAAACGCTGTATAAATCCAGCCTGCCAATATTTATAATACTTGCAAAATCGCCATTGGGCAGTAGGTCTTCTTTGTGCTCCTTGCGATTTAGTACGCAGTGGCCTAGTTCATGAAAAACCAACGCTTCTCTTACCTCTGCATTGGCGTCATACCAGCAGGCAGCCTTGGTACTAATGA
>JBGSYX010000246.1:0-14636 GCA_041750735.1 Cyclobacteriaceae bacterium | reverse complement strand
TATAAGTCAACCCTTTTTTTTGGGCAAAACCATCGCGGTTATAAAAAGCCGGACGTCACCATCCTTCGCATTTGAACGTACTGTGATTACCTTATTTTGCCGGCCAATTTTACCTTTCGAATTGAAGACAATCTTGATTTTTCCTTCAGCCCCGGCTTCAATGGGTTCCTTTGGCCAAACCGGAGCCGTGCATCCACAGGTGGAAAGGACATTTTGCAGTATCAATGACCCGGAGCCGGTATTTCTAAACGAAAAGGTATGTTCCACTTTTTCACCTTCAAAAACATCACCGAAGTGATGCTCATCGTGATCGAATACAAGGATTGCCTCATTGCTTACGGTATCTGCATTCGCGGCTTCCTGCGCTTTTATTAATCCTGTTGAAATCAACATAAAAAACAGGATGATAGACTGTGTACGCATCATGTTAAAAAAGCTAATGAACTGTTGCTTCATCTGATTCAGTGTTGAAATAGCAATCATTAAAATTAATCAAAAAAACTTCTTTTTGCGCACGGGTCAATGCAGTGTACATCCAGCGGGTCATGTCCTCATCCGGTTTCTCCTCCTGTCTGTTGCCAGAATCTATAAAAACGATTTGCCACTGGCCGCCTTGCGATTTATGGCACGTGAGTGCATAGGAAAATTTCACCTGAAGTGCATTGAGGTATTCATCGGCTTGCATTTTTTTCTTCAATTCCTTTTTCGGAAAGTTGGACTTATAATCCTCCAGCACCTGCTGATAGAGTTTATTGCTATCTTCCGGGGTAAGTGAAGGTGAATTACTGTGCAAGGTGTCGAGTGTCACGCGGGCTCTGAAGGGCTTTAGGTCCGGATAATCAACCAGTTGAAGTTCAAGGTCAGCAAATCGAAAGCCATATTTATCCTCGAGGTTAAAAATCTTTCTGACCTCAGCAAATTCACCGTTGGCAATAAATCCTGCGGCTGAGTCTGGTTCCAGTATAGAATAATTGTTTTTCACAACCATAAGCACGTCCCCGGCTTCGATTTCATCTTCCTTAAAAAGGATCATACGCCTTATGTATTCGTTGTACCTCACTGCCTGCCAGTTGGAGCGACAAAGAATTGCAGTATTTTCCATACCTACCTTTTGATATGCGTATCGGATTCCATCTTCAAGTCGGTCATTATTCATCCGGAAAATATCCTTGTAACGCTTGGTTTCGAATCGCAGGGACTGGACCTTTTTTAATATCACGTCTCGCAAATGGGTGGCGTTGATCAGAATGCCGGATTTTAGCTCTTGCCGCAACACTTCACTCAACTCAACCTGCGCCAGATTCATCCCGAATTTTTCCTGAAGATACACAACATCAAGGGCGGGGCTCAGTAAACTCCCCACCGGAGGCAACTGCGCGTTATCGCCCACCAGTATCAGCCGGTTAGATCCATCCTGAAATACATATTCTACCAGATCGTCCAACAGACCGCGGGCCAGAAGGCCATTTTCGTTGGAAATCAGCGACGACTCATCCACAATAAAGATGGTCTTTTTAGCATAATTTTTTTGCCTAATGAATCGAACACCACCGGTATTGGAATCTGCAACCTGGCGATAAATAATTTTATGGATAGTAAAGGCATTTTTTCCGGCATAAGAGCTTAACACCTTAGCGGCACGTCCGGTCGGCGCCAGTAGCATCGACTTCATATTGAACAACGGCAACACACTCACCAGTGCGCTAATTACCGTAGTTTTTCCGGTACCAGCATAGCCTCGAAGTACCAGCGTATCCACTTCCCCGACTGATTCTGGCATCAGCATATCCAGTTTGTTGAAAAACCCGATCTGCCCTACCGTAGGTTCATAGGGAAAATGTGATCTGATGATGCTGGAGATTAGGGGCAAATTATCGATAGTTAAAGAAGCGATAGGTGCAAAGTTAGTTGGTCAATTATTTTTATTGATTAAATCTGTTACTTTCCATCAATTATTGAATTAGGGGGGTTAGAAACTATGAGTGCTCTGGGAGGAAAAATTATCGAAACATTCGGGAACAGGTTAAGAATAAGGGTTTGCGGAATATGTATCGAAAATGAAGCGGTACTTGTCGTGAATCATCATTCACTTAACGGCGCTTCTGATTTCTGGAGTCCGCCGGGTGGTGGGATGGAATATGGCTTCTCTGCAGAAGAAAACCTGAAACGAGAAATGAAGGAAGAAACCGGATTGGACGTGGATATTGACAAATTCATGTGGGTTCATGAATATCTTGCTCCGCCACTTCATGCGATAGAACTCTTTTTTGGGGTAACGCGCAAGGCAGGAACATTAAAGGTTGGTTATGATCCCGAGATGAATAAAAAAGATCAGATAATTAAAGACGTTCGATTTATGCCATTTACCGAGTTGTTGAAGCTTCCGGAAAATCATGTTCATCAGGCTATGACAAAACTTATAAGCCAGCATTTATCAAACACATATACAGGATATGGCATTTATCAAAAATGAATTCAATAATTCGGGGCATTCAGCTAAATTGGTTCTAAAATACGTGTTGAATATCCACAGAAATAAATTCTTGCCAATTGAAATAGGTACCCATAAATTGTATTTTCAGACACAAATTATTTATAATTGCAAAAAAAATTTTTGACTCATGCTTGTAACTAGAATACTCTCTGCATTTTTCTTTATCGCTGCAATAGGTCTTGCTGTTGTACTGGTAAATAACATTAAATCAAAGATTGATGCTGACCAATATATCGAGCGTCAAGAGGCAATGGTTATCAACAAATTGAAGATGATCCGTGACGCCCAGGTAGCCTATCTTGCTACTAACGGAAAATACACGGCCAGCTTTGATACCCTGATATCCTTTATCGATACTGGTAGCTTGTATATTACCCAACGCCGTGAACTAATAGAACAACAAGAGTACGGTGAAGAAAAAGTCACCATATTGGTAGATACTATAGGAAAGGTTGCTGTTTATGACTCGGTATTTATTAACCGTGAACCGATGTTGTGCCTTACGGAAGGCACTGTACGGGAACTAAACGTGAGTGAGGGTGCAGCAGTAAAAAAGGGCGACGTGGTTGCTACGATCGTTACCAGCAAGGGAAAAAGTGTTAAGGTAAAAGCATTGCAAACCGGTAATATTGAAAAAATCTCTGTAAAGGAAGGTGAACAGGTGACTGCTCAAAAAATCCTTGCTAATATGGCATATCCGAGAATAGCAGATATTAAAAACCTACCATTCATCCCTGAATCAAAGTCTAACAAGAAATTTGAACTTTTTGCAGGAGAAATTGTACGTGGAAACGTGACAGTCGATGTGTTCGAAGCTAAAGATCTGGAGCCCGTAAATCCCGAAAGGAAGGCAAAACAAAACGAAAATGCGCTCCGTGTAGGTTCGCGGACCGAAGTATCAGTGAGCGGTAACTAGGAATAATTTGGACAGATCTCTAAGTAAGTCCTTCAGGCTTCTTAAAAAAATAAAAGACCCTAAGTTTGAAATTGATAGGCTGGAGTATTACAGCCTATCTCTATTTATTGGGGTCAGGGATTTTCAGGTACTCGTTACTGACAACGAAAATCGGCGTGTACTTCTTCTCGAAGATTTCGTATTTGACCCTACCTTGGATGATTCAGTAAAATATGAGGTGCTTCAATTTATATTCGAGGATCATCACCTGCTGCTGGCCAATTTCTGGAAATCCATCAGTATTATAATCAAAAACCGAAATTTCTCGTTTGTTCCCTATGCCCTTTTTGACGAATCATGCATTGGAAAATACCTGAAACTCAATGCAAAATTAGATACACAATCTGACGACGTGATGCTCACCTATCACCGGCATCTGGATATGGTAAATGTTTTTACAATTCCAGTGAAATTGAGAAAAATGTTGACATCCATTTACCCTGGTCGAAACATCATTTTTCAACACCAAAGTAGTTGCCTCGTCAATGGTGCAATGCAGAACAAAAAATCCGCAAAAAAGGAAATTACATTATACGTTGATCGCTTCGGTATTCATATACTCATTATCGCTGAGAAAAAACTCATTTTTTATAATCAGTATTTGATACATCAGTTTGGTGAGTATCAGAAATACATAACACTTGCGGCAACTGAATTCGGTATTGATATTGAAACCGATGTCATTTTTCTTTATGGCTACCTGGGGATAAACACACCTCATTTTGCGGAATTTAAAAAATATTTGCCGCATCTTGCCCTCGGAAGCCGACCGGATCATCTGGATTTTGGTTATGTATTTGACGAATTATTGGAACACCAGTATTTCGATGTGTTTTCTTCCGAAACAGTCCGAATCTGACAAACATGGAAAGAGTTGCCATTTTCCCAGGATCCTTTGATCCATTTACCAAAGGCCATGAAGATATTGTGTTACGCAGCCTTACGCTGTTTGACAGGATTATCATTGCTATTGGGTATAATTCCAACAAGAAGCGTTACTTTGAAATTGACATGATGCTTAATAAAATCAGGGACTGTTTTCAGGATTATAAAAATATTGAGGTAGATAAATATACAGAGCTTACGGCAACCTATGCCAACAAACACGGAGCCAACTTCCTACTGCGTGGACTTCGTAACACTACGGATTTTGAATATGAAAATAGTATTGCTATGATCAATAAGGATCTATACAATGGTCTGGAGACGGTTTTTTTGATTACTTCCCCAAAATACGCCTTCATCAGCTCTTCGATCGTGCGGGAGGTTTATGCCTATGGAGGCGATGTAAGTAAATACATCCCCTATCCGCTTTAGTCGAGCAGGTAATAGTGCCTGAATACATCGCGAATGGAAGGGTACGTATTATAAAAAGCTGCCTTTAATTCAGTTTCGTTCATCCAACGAATTTCCTCAATATCTTCCTCGGTCTGCGGTGTCATCATAGAATCATCAAGACAATACATTTTGAACCAATAGGTTTTCTTTAATATACGCTGTCCATTCTGCTTGTATGTATGCCACGTGTGGCAAATCTTTCTTGCCGCGATAACTTTCACATTGCACTCCTCCTCTACCTCTCTTACTGCCCCATCCTTCGGCTGTTCTCCCTTATTTAGTTTTCCCTTGGGTAAATCCCACTTTTTCAACCTGGAAATCATGAGTACCTCTCCTTCCTTCAATACTAAACCACCAGCAGCCTTAATGATGGTATAATCCTGTTTAATATCTTCCACCACCTCATCATAATCTGATACTGTAAAGGTAATCTCCTCCAGTTTTTTCAGTGTATTTTGCTTTAGGAAAAGCATAAACTGATCAATAATGTGCATGGAGGCATTTTTTATCAATACCTCACCAGCCAGTTTATCGAATGTCAGATTAAAGTCTTTGCCTTCATATATCCGGTTATAGTTGGATGTCTTGATGAAGTCCTGATTTGAAAGTATTACGATAGGAATATCCTTAATGAAGATTTTCATGGATCATTTAAAATCCCTGCAAGAAAAAAAAATATTCGGGTTTAGGAATCATATTTTTTACTTTTGTTCGCAAAAAAAGAAAATACCTATGAGCGATGTCGCGAAAACTGTTGCTAAAATGTTGCTTGAAATCCAGGCCATCAAACTCAACGTCGGCAATCCGTTTACATGGGCGTCCGGATGGAAGTCACCCATATATTGCGACAATCGTCTGTCTCTATCCTACCCGCAGGTGCGAACCTATATAAAGGAGCAGCTTGCAGGCAATATAGCTCAATCATTTCCGGAGCTGGAAGCAATTGCAGGTGTAGCTACAGCAGGAATTCCGCAGGGTGCGCTGGTAGCTGAGGTGCTTGACCTCCCCTTCCTGTATGTTCGCTCCAAACCCAAAGGCCACGGTATGGAAAACCTCATCGAAGGCAAAATTACTCCTGGGCAAAAGGTGGTATTGATAGAAGACCTGATCTCAACCGGCGGAAGTTCGCTATCTGCTGCCGAAGCTTTACGAGCTTCCAATTTCAAGGTGCTTGGTATGGCGGCAATTTTTACTTATGGGTTCGGAGTTGCCGAAGAAAAATTCCGGGAATCAGGTGTGAAACTCATCACCCTTTGCAACTATCCGGAACTGATTGAAGAAGCACTAAGGTTGAATTACATTTCTGAAGACCAGGTGGCGCATCTAAAAAAATGGCGTGAAAATCCAGAAGTGTGGAGTTAATAACTTCTTAGTAAACCCGGTCCATTCCCATTCCAAATAGCGCGAAATCGTACTTTACCGGGTCCTCAGAATCAAATTGCTTCAAATTGTCAGTGAGTTCTTTGGCCATTTTCCATCCACCATTGCTCTGTCGTATCAATCCGAGCGAACGTGCTACCCGCTCAACATGCAAATCGCATGGACAAATGAGCTGTGATGTTTTGATCCGCTTCCACAACCCAAAATCTACCCGATGTTCATCGTGACGAACCATCCACCTCAAGTACATATTCAACCGCTTACACGCCGAATTACGGCTAGGCGTTGAAACGTGTTTTTGAGTACGGGATGGGAAATATTCATCATCGATAAATTGTCTCTGAAACCCAATCAATCCGGTTTCAATATCCTTTGCGCCAATTGTTGGTAAAAAGGCATCTTCGAGTGTGGTATGCGAGCGATAATACTTTTTGAGGAAATGGATGAAAAACAATAAATCAGTACCATTAAACGTGCGATGTTTAAAACTGGTCATGGTTTTTAAATCACCGTCCGAGTGGTGCTTCACGAAATCAAACGGCGAATTATCCATCAATGACATCAATTCATTCCCCTTCTTCAAAATCACTTTCCGGCTCCCCCACGCCAGGGTCACTGCAAAAAAACCTGAAATCTCGATGTCCTGTAATCGGGAGTATTTATGTGGTATGGCTATGGGATCATCCTCAATAAAATTTGGTTGATTGTACCGCTTGAAGTTTGACTCGAGTAAGTCAAAGATCGAATGACTTTCCAAGGAAACGTGGACTACGGTAAATAGGAAAGTTCCACAGGAAAGCGGCTATCGACAGCGCCCAGCCTGTCGAACGCCTTCTTCGAGATTTGCAGAATTACCTTAGCATTGTCCCCAGTCGGCGGTATAGTACCAACAATGCGAACGAAAACGGTCTGATTGTTCATCTCATTCCGAACCTGCATAATGGTGCCGATAGGAGCTTCTCTATGCAGTGCCAGATACTTTTTAGTGTCCGTGGTGTTTTCAACTAATTCAGCCATTCCTTTTTGAATGATCTTTTCACCAGCCTCTTCTATTTCTTCAGTCGATTCTACCGGAAGCGGTTTACTATTGCTCACATCATTTGGCAGACTTGCAGGTGAGTCCTTTGCTACTTGTGATGCGGTGCCAGAAGGCGGCAACATGGATGAATTTGATTCTGGAGTTTTTGTTGTAACTGTACCCGGTGCTGATACAATTAAGGTCTGTCCGATACTTAGGCTGTTCCCTCCCAGATTATTCCATGCTTTTATCTCTTCAGTAGTAACATTGTACATCCTTGAAATCGAATACAAAGTCTGGGAAGCTACTACCTTGTGTGTTTTGCGATCGGTAGATGCAGAAGCTACTACTGTTGCTGGTTGGGTAACCTGGGTTGTTCCCTCACCTGGGACTTTGACAACTAATTTCTGACCAACCCAGAGGTTATCTTCAGTTAAATTATTCCATTTACGAAGCTCCGTCAAAGGGACATTGTATTGTCTGCTGATAGAATAGAGTGTTTCTGATTGCCTCACGGTATGTGTTTTTGACCCATTCAATTCCTGACCATTTGCCATAGGAATCATGATGGTCTGTCCCAATTTCAAATTGTCTGTAACTTCATTATTGACTTCTTTAATTGATTGAACACTCACAGCGTATTTCCTCGATATGGAGTATAGCGTTTCTCCTGCAACTACTTTATGAAGTATATAATTATTACCGGCCTTGGTGGTGACTCCGATGGAGTCCATCCCACTATTCGCATAGCAAGCCAATGAATTCTGAATGACAAAAAACAAAATGAAAATAAAGGATATGAGCTTCATAGTAATAATAGTGGCAAGGTGTACCCAACAATTCCTGATTCTAAAAGCCTGTCAATAACCATTGGTGTTTCATGAGTTGCGGCTTTACGTTTATTCATCATACTGTAAAAGAACAAAAGTAAAACATTAACGTCACAGTAGACGAAATATGCTCGCAATTATACTATTACATTAGTGGCATTTTTGGAAATCCATTCTGACGACTCAATGGCCGTTTTCAGGCTCCTCTTTGCTTTTAGGATAATCAAAATATGTGAGCTTGCCTTTCGCCTTTTGAACCTGTGTCCAATCCGTTACATAGAAATCGATCTCTGCAACTCCACAGGTGGGTATATTAAAAATATCGGATCCAGTAAGGTGATTGACCAAATCAGTCAGCATTGGATTATGACCAAATATCATGAGCGTATTTACATCGCCGGGAATGGCATTTATCACTGCGATCATATCCTTCATTGTATCATGGTAGAATATGGGCTCTAAAACAATGGCTTTTTTGGGGAAATTTAATTCCTCCGCTATTCTTCTAGCCGTGCTTATAGCTCGTTTTGCCGGAGAGGAGACTATTAAGTCCGGTTTCAATCCCCGCTCAGCGATTCTCTTGCCCATCTCCGGGGCGCTGCTTTTACCTCGTTTATTTAATGGTCTGTCAAAATCGTCCAAGTCAGGAAAATCCCAACTTGACTTGGCGTGTCTAACGACAATTAGTTTTTTCATTTGGTGTATGTTTAAAATTCATCTGCCACATAAATTCAATCAAAGGATTACAAGTACGTGACAATCCTACAAAAAATTAGCTTTCTCCACTATCAGGCAACGGTTTAATTGATTGAAAAGTTAAGCGCATTATTCATTCAATTGTCATTGCTGTGGCAATTTTTTTTATTCCAACAAAATATCATATGAATATTTGTTTATATGTAATAACCTTCATATATTTGTGCGGTCAGAATAGTTTGCTAAAACATTAATATTAATTCAGCATCATGAAATCGTTAAATAGAAAAGCAATAACCGGAGTGGCAATGGTCATTCTCATTGCTGTTGGGCTGATGGCAACTAATAATGTTTTTTCGACAGGACCCCAGACCGTAGAACCGGTTAGTTATGCAAATGAATTAAGTAGTAACGAACATATTGGAATGGAAAAATTAACAAAAGATGCGTTTTTGAAGAAAGTCTTCAATTATGAGCAAAACAAAGACTGGAAATACGAAGGTGAACTGCCGTGCCTCATTGATTTCTATGCTGATTGGTGTGGTCCATGCAAGATGGTGCACCCTATTTTGGTAGAACTATCAAAAGAATATGAAGGTAAAATCATGATTTACCAGATTGATACTGAGGCTGAGCAAGAACTCGCCGCAGCATTCGGAATTCGGAGTATTCCCTCATTATTATTTTGCCCTGTAGATGGTCAGCCACAAATGGCTCAGGGAGCACTTCCAAAAGCCACCTTGAAACGCGCCATAGAGGATATTCTTCTTAAACAGACTACCGAAATTGCTCCATAAACGGACTGAATAGCCCTAAATAAAAAAAGAGACTTAACGTCTCTTTTTTTATTATTAGTTTTAAAAAATCCTTAATAAAGCCAAAAGGTGAACAATCTCGTTATTGAAATCACTCACCTTGTGACTAAATATAGCTTAAAAAGAAAATTGTTGTATCGCTTAAAAAGTAATACAAAGAAAATGTATGAAAGAAAACTAAAACATGATCTGTATCAGCTTTTTCACTAAAAACCTTATTTGTAATTATTCTTAACAGAAGAACAAAGCGTAAATTGTTCAAAAGATGAGCCCAACGGTGAAACCAACCCTGGGCGAAATCAACATTTTAGAATCGCTCACATCTTCAAATACCTTGTCGTATTCATCATTTTCAGGATATTTTTTAGAATAGAACCTATAACCAAATCCAAATCCGGCAAAGGCATCGATACTGAAGCCAAGAGAATTTTTGTTTAACCGTTCGCCAAAAAAGTGTATCCAACGGTCGCCAATAAAGAGCCCATATTCAATCCTGGCTTCCGTTGTTTGTAGTTTTATTTCCTCAAATGGTGGTACAACCACCTTAGAAGAATCAAGCACATTGGAGTAATGATTTATGGAAGTGACCCTCAATTCCTGACCGAAGTAAAACATGCCTAGTTTACCTTCTGGATGATAGTATTTCTGGCGAAATGCTGCATAAAACCCGCGATCATATACCTTATTCAGATCCACGATATCTCCGGATGAATAAAAGGGATTGCGGATCCAACCCAAAATTCCTTCGTACCCCAAACGTTCGGCGAAATAATGCTCATACGATACTGGGAGCTGACCAATTAATGTGGCCGCAGGATTCAAAGAAATGATATGGCCTGTGTACTCATTTATTACGGGATCAAAGTACCTGGACTTATAGCTTTTATACTTATATGCCGGCTTCACATAATCACCTTTTTCAGGCGCACCCTCCTCAATCAACTTATAGGCCGGCCGATTATCCTCATAATACGGATGGTAATATCCGGCTAATGCGCCTTGTTCATCATACAGTTCCCAGACACCAACATTCACACCGTTCTTAATGTGTCCTTTCATTTTGATTGCACCATTGGGATAAAATCCCACATAATCCCCGTCACCTTGAATGTAGGTACACTCACCTTCTTTCGTACCATCCTCATAGAAATATACCCAAACCCCATTATTCTTTCCGTCAACAACATCTCCTTCTACTTTTATTTTGCCGCTTTCATAATACTCCGTGTACTTGCCGTTATCATTATCGTAAATACCCTTCGCGTGAAACAGACCCAATTCATTAAAAAAGCGCCAATATCCATCCTTTTTACCATCCTTAATCGCTCCTTCAGAACTCATAGTACCGTTCTCATGGAAATATTCCCATTTCCCTTGCTCAAGCCCATCAATGTAATTACCCCGAGCAGATTTGACTTCATTCTCATGGTAGAAAACCCACTCGCCTACCCTTTTACCATTCTTATAATTACCTTTTGCCTTGACTTTTCCATTCTCATAATAGAAAACCCAGGTACTGTCACTTACTCCAGATTTGTTGAGGCCTTCCGCCTTAAGTTTCCCTGAGGTGTAAAATTCTTTATACTTGCCGATACCATCGACATAATATTCCTGCGCTTTCAGTATTCCCTCTTCGTAAAAGTAATTCCAAATACCTTGTTTTACGTCCCGTTTATATTCTCCCTCGGATTTTGACTGGCCATTTTCATAGTAGTACTTCCAGGCACCTTCGCGATTGGAATCTATTATCATTCCAGCCATACTTCGGTTCCCATTCTCAAAAAAATACTCCCATAATCCATGATTGATACCGTTGCGCATGGAACCTTTCATCTTTATCGAACCGGATTCATAAAAATATGTCCATGTGCTATCAGGTACATTGTTTTTGAAAAAACCAGTTTTTTCTATTGCCCCATTGATATAATACGCGGTATATGGGCCGTTAAGGATATTAGAGCCTGAATCCATTAAACAATAGATTTCTTTGGGTTGGGAATTTTGCCGATCATGGAATGTGCGCATTTCCCAGCCTTGTGATAAGACGGTTGCCGAGTGAAAAAGGACACCGACAAAAAAAAGAATTTTGATCCGGGAAAGGGTCATCGTATATTCAAAACACCTGATTGTTCGCTTTGCACAATTTCACACGATGTTAATCAATTCTTAGCTTTTATTGGAAATGAGGCAATAAATAAGCTGATTTTGCATCAAAATCGGCAAAATGGTATCATTTGTCAACTTACCCTAACTCAGGTTTTCTTCATTACCACGGCAGTGCGACAGGGCAAGTAAATGCTTAGGTTATCTCCTTCTAAGGTTTGATATTTCATTGCAGTGTCTATGCGATTGTGGCCACCAAAATGCGGCTCATCAGTAGATAATATTATCGAATAAGTGCCTTTACCAAGGCTTTTAAAACGATAATCGCTAATGGAATGGGTATTGTGAAAATTGAATAGAAACAATAAGTTATTTCGTTCAAAAATAATCACCTTGTTACTATCATCCATGTTGATTTGCTTAGCCGGAAGTGATGCAAGAAATCTGTCTTCAGTTAGCAGTTTCACCATGGCCTGATCAAATTTGTTGAGAAATTTATATTTCAGTAATCCATTATCGACCAATGACCATTGTCGACGCGCGTACTTGTAACTCCAATTGTTTCCTTCACGGGGAAAGTCGATCCACTCGGGATGACCAAATTCGTTGCCGATAAAATTCAAATATGCCTCCCCGCCCAGCGTGGCTGTAAATAGTCGAATCATTTTGTGGAGGGCTATACCACGGTCAATAATCAGATTATCGTCGTGTACCTGCATGTGGAAATACATTTCCTTATCCATAAGCCAAAATGCAAGTGTCTTATCACCAACAATTGCCTGATCATGCGACTCTGCATAGGCTACTGTCCCTTCCTTGTACCTCCTGTTGGTCATGACGCTCCACAATTGATGGATATTCCAGTCTTCGTCTTTCTTTTCTTTAAGGTACTTTATCCAGAAATCGGGTAGCCCCATACCAAGGCGAAAATCAAAACCCACTCCCCCATCCTTGATACTACGACACAACCCAGGCATTCCACTCATATCTTCAGCCACAGTAATGGCATCTGGTCTTAAATCATGAACTAATTCATTGGCCAGTTGCAGGTATTTTAATGCATCCCAATCCACGCCTACAAGGAAATATTTATCATAATGATCGAAATTCATGAAATTCCCATGATGATGATACATCATAGAAGTGATGCCATCGAACCGATAACCATCGATATGATATTCTTCAAGCCAGAAACGTACATTGGAAAGCAAAAACTGCAATACTTCCATACGGCCGTAGTCAAATAACTTGGAATCCCATTGATCATGGTAGCCTCTGCCACCTTTGTGAAAGTACTGATTTCCCGAACCATCAAAATCGTTAAGGCCTTCTGCAAAATTCTTTACGGCATGCGAATGAACAAGGTCGATAATCACCGCAATGCCCAATTTATGTGCTTTGTTCACCAGCGACTTGAAGTCATCCGGCGTTCCAAAACGGCTTGAAACAGCAAAGAAGCTCGAAACATGATATCCAAAAGAACCATAGTAAGGGTGTTCCTGAATCGCCATCAATTGTATTGTATTATAGCCAAGTTGCTTGATCCGGGGTAATACTCGTTCTGAAAACTCATTAAATGTACCGACACCTTCACGCTCCTGAGCCATCCCAACATGCGCTTCATAAATGACTGGGTTAGCCTTAATTTCTGTCGAATTGAAACCGTCATCAGTCCATTTGAATTTCCTATCCAGATTCCAGACTTCCCCACTGAAATCATGCGTGGAGGCATCCTGAATTATTCGGAAAATACATGCAGGGATTCGATCATGCGCACCATTGGCGCCAACAACATGTACTTTTACCAAAGTCTGTTCCTTTAGTAAATTTCCAGCAATAAAAACCTCCCAAACTCCGTGTGCATTTTTGGATAGAGGATGCGCAGAACGATCCCAGTTATTAAAATCGCCAATTAGTGAGAGGTAATTGGCCTCAGGCGCCCATTCACGGTAATACCAGCCCTTGTCCTTTTTAGAGTAATGAATACCAAGCACTTTATAGGCTTCAGAGAATTTTTGTAGGCTCTTGTATTGGTTTTTTATGGATGCTAATAAGAGATTGAACCGATTAATGCGATCATTAATCTCATCAGTATATGGATTCAGCCATGGATCATCGGCTACTAGTTGTGGGATTCTTTTACTCTTGGACATAATACCTTATTTTATATTGGTTAAATTAAGGTTTTCCAAGGAAGGATTCTAAGGAAAGTGGGAAGAATTATAAAATGAAAAAGGGAAACTGAAAGTCTCCCCTTTTCAACATCAACCAAACAACCAAAAAAATTTCTTTATATCTATTTAATACTATGCCTATCTAATGTTGCCTTGTTTTAACCAAATATAAATATTTGTATGCTATGTAAAAACTTTTTTTTTGAATTTCAAACGATCTCCTTAATTAAAATTTCTTGATTTTTGCAAAAGACCTCAAAAATACGCGACAATGTGCGTTATGACAATACAAACAAATTCAATGTTTTTCGGATTAAGGGGGTTGCAAGCGCGGCGTATGATGTTATAACTTACACGTGAAAATTCGATATAATTGGATTATTCTTATGAAAAGGAAACACAAAACCTTCCAGTCAAGATCATATTGAGATTATTATTGGATAATATAACGCGGATACATTAAGCCTTAAAAGAAAAGTTTTTTTCCGTAATGCTTTCATTCATATTCTCTACAAAACTCAACTGAATCGGTAAAATAAATTATAAGCTCATAAAAAAAGACCAGCCAGGCCGGTCTTTTTTTATGATGGTATTTAAATACCGTGAAGCTTACTTTTTCATTTTATCGCCTTCGCCACCCATTGACGCCTGTTTTCCGCACCCCATATAAAAAAGTGTCTAATTGTTGAAATTTTGAATGTTTTGGAGTCAAATTGGGTGTTGCAAACCTAATATTGAGGATGTTTTTACGAAAACTGAAGAACCGGACAGGAAACATTTCCGTGCAGATCATCTTAAAAGCCAAGGGCAAATACAAGGTTGTGAAAACCATT
>JBGSYX010000245.1:0-3135 GCA_041750735.1 Cyclobacteriaceae bacterium | reverse complement strand
AGATGATATTGGAATATTAAACTCTCAACAAAATGACTCTGATGATTGCGAGCCCTATATCTTTGTGTTAGTAGACGGCGTATATCAACAATATAATCAAATAAACCCTGGCTTTAAAGACCAATTAGACATTATTATTCGAAGGGGACCGACACACGGTATCTATACAATAATAACGGGTAATCTGCAGCGTGACGTTCCTGATATTCTTCAGGCTGACATAGCTCAAAAAATCTTATTCCAAGTTACTGAAAAAGGCACCATCCAGTCAGTGGTTGGATTATCTCCTGAAACTTATCAAAAGAAAATAGAGGCTGGGCAAGAGCTTGGCCCCGGACGAGGCCTGCTTAATAGTAATCCTGCTTTAGAGTTTCAATGTGCTTTACCCATTAATGATGGCGAGCCCGTTAACCCGATGAGTCATGTTATTTCTATTAGCAAACAAATGCTTGCCAGTTGGAAAGGGCAACTTCCTCCTGATGTGGAATCTTTGCCTTATTTTGTAACACTTGATGAACTTCAATTTAGTGACACTGTAGACATGTTCCGTATCGGCAAAAGCCAAGAGGCTTTACAGCCTGTTGGGTTATCTTTAGCTAAAGATGGCCCAATCTTTATGATTATATCCATGACCCCAGGGTTAGGTAAAACATCATCTCTATACTTATGGTTGATAGAACTGTCAAAGAAATATAACCAACAACAATTGAAATTGGTTTTAATTGATTATCATACGCGAACCCTACGCTATTTTACGAAACTTCCTCATATTGTTCAAAAGGACAAAATGCGATCACACGTAACTCGAAAGGAAGATCTAAAGGGTGTTCTGGAGTGGTTGAATAGTGAAATTAATGCGCGACGTGCTGAAATCGAAAAGTTGTATACAGATGATCCAGAAAACTTTAACGAGGAAGAAAATATCCAAAGATTTGGTTATTTAGTCGTTGTAATTGACGATTATGAGGCTTTCAATAATAGTAAAACGACAGATCTATTAACAGCTTGCATTGTCAACGGAGAAGAGGTCGGTGTGCGTCTCGTTCTTACCGAGGATGCTTCTTTGTTGGGCAACGATGATTTGATGAAGCGAGCAAAAAAACATGGTTGCGGTATTTTACTTGGTGGATCTGATGGGCTGGGAGTGTTTAATGGTGCACAACCCCCTTATGGCCAGAAAACCTTCAGCTTGCCTCCTGGGAGAGGCTACCTGATAAGAAGGGGACAAGCACAATTAATCCAAGCGGCTGCATACTGGAACGAAGGCCAATATCCAATCGACACATTGAAAAATAGACTTTATAATAAGTGACAGAAGACGTTCGATGATTGATTTTTGGGATAAGTAACCACTAATATAAATTCGTTACCAAATCAAAAAAAGGATGGGTGTGATATGCCATATAAGAACTTAGCTAATTCTGATCATCCAGCGACACTACTTTATCTTGTAGACATCAGTGGATCTATGGACGCCCCAATGCCAGACGGCAAAAAGAGAATTGAAGTGGCCAAAGATGCAATACAAACCACTTATGCATCTATGATTTCGCGTTCCCTTAGACAGGGACAGATACACCCCAGATACAGAGTTGGTATGATTGCTTATACAGATGAGCTTTATGATGTTTACAACGAAAAGGGCAGCATTCTTACAATAAAGGAAATCAAAGATGAAGGAGTTCCGCCCATTACTCCACAGAAATGGACAAACATGGCTAAGGCATTCCGCTATGCAGCTCATTTACTAAAAGAAGACATACAAAAATGGTCTAAGAAGTGGCTTGATGAGTGCCCTCCCCCTATGGTTATTAACCTCACGGATTGCGAATATACAGAGGAAACCGAGGATCCAGTGCAATCCGCAAAACAGGTAATGGAAATATCTGTTCCCGATGGAAATGTCTTGGTTGAAAATATTTTTATTACAGACCAAGTATCCTTACCAAATACAAATGCGAAGGATTGGCAAGGTTATAAATCAGATGAGTCTACCGGAGACCCCTACGGAGATAAGTTACTTGCCATGTCTTCTCTTCTTCCCACCAGTTATGCGCAAATTATGCGTGAACAGGCGGGATTAAAGATCCGCGACGGATCTAGCATGATGTTCCAAGGTATTAGTGCGGACTTTATTAAGACTGGATTTGTGATGAGTATTGTGACTGGTGCTCAGGTGAAACGACAAGTATGGCCAGAGCCAAAACCTACTGGTTAAAATAAAAACTTCCCGGCTCTTAGAATATTTCAATTCTGTATAACGCACATATTATTCATAGTGCAAATAGGGATATTGAATCATGGCAATAATTGAATCAGAGCAATCCAGAGAGATCCAATTAACACAAATTGACAGAGGACCTTTTATTCTTCGCTTTGCTTCCTATCGGAAGAATGAGGATGCCGAATACAATCTTCGTAGTGAAGATTATATTGTGAGTGATATAACGCCATCGAGAGCAATATTTGCATTATGTGATGGTGTTGGTTCCTCTTTTTACGGGGATATCGGTTCTCAAATACTGGGGGAACTTCTCCTAAATTGGCTACAGAAACTGAGACTTGAAGATGTTTTACTTGCAAGAGAACTTGCTTCAGATAGCGTACCGGGCTTGGTCAGGAATTTACAACAAGAACTCGAAAAATCTATAAAATTAGCCACAAGTATTGTAGAAAAAAAAGATATTAGGACTGGCAAAGATGATTGGACACATATTGCGGAGAAAGATCAAAGAGACCAATTCGGTACACAATCCAACTTTGTCGGTGGCGTTGTTTGGCCTGGTACACAATCTTTACCAAATGGTTTAGTACTATTGTTTTGGCTAGGTAATGCTCGCGTAAGAATATTCTTTCAGAATACGGAGCTTCCTCCCTTAGCTAAGTGGGGTGAAGACACAGAGCAGCAAAAGGAAGTTTGGTCTAGCAAGGAAGGGGTTGTTGGGCAGGTATATTCGTATATTACAGATCTATCGAAAATAACATCGATCTTAGCTCATTCAGATGGATTAGAGATGGTAGAGAATCGCATTATTCCGGGCATTGTTGCTAATCAATTGGAAGAGTTGGTTAATCAAGCCCAATCCATGAAAGATGATGATATTTCGTTTCTGGAACTCACCACATATCATTCGG
>JBGSYX010000244.1:0-8640 GCA_041750735.1 Cyclobacteriaceae bacterium | reverse complement strand
TGAGGCGAATCAAATAATAAATTATATCGAACTCGAAAAGCTCAGGTATGGCGAGCGATTGAGCGTTAGTTTTAACCAACAGTCACTTCAGTCGGGCACCTTGATTCCGCCAATGCTACTAATGACCCTGGTGGAGAACAGTTTTAAACATGGCGCATCAAAAACCAATGCCCATTCATGGATTAAAATTGATCTGACATCGGATAGTCATAGGGTTTTCTTTGACATTAGCAATAGTAAAAGCAAGTTAGTGAAAGCTACACCTGAAAATTCCGGGGGAATCGGACTAAAAAATGTTGAGAACCGGTTAAAATTGATTTACAAAGAAGATTGCAATATCAGTATCAGTGAAAGTACCAGTTCCTTTAGGGTGATTTTGAATTTAAAGACATTCCAGGCATCATGAAAACTAAATGCATAATTGTGGATGATGAACCGTTGGCGGCCAGGGTTATTGAAAACCATTTGGCGAAGATACCCAATATCGAAATAGTAGGAGTCTGTGGTAATGCAATGGAAGCTTTTGAGACCTTGCTGAAAAAGCATGTTGACCTGATGTTTCTCGATGTAGAAATGCCTGAATTGTCAGGGATCGATTTATTGAAATCTATTAAAAATACTCCGGCAGTCATTTTTACAACGGCACATCGGCATTTTGCTTTGGATGCCTATGAACTTGATGTCGTAGATTATCTTCTGAAGCCAGTATCGTTTGATCGCCTGTTCAAATCCATTTCGAAATTCTATCTGATAAAGGGCAATGAGGGTATAGAGATCATGGGGGGGAAGAATCGGGAAATACCCGACGAGACATTTATCTACGTTCGGTCTGAGCGCAAGGTGATAAAGATTTTTTTAAAGGAAATACTGTTCATCGAAAGTCTTAAGGACTACGTGAGGATACATCTGGATAATGAAATTATCATTACAAAAGAGAAAATCAGCGCTCTGGAAAGTAAATTGCCGGAAGAAGAGTTCATCCGGACGCACAGGTCATTTCTTGTTTCTGTCAGGAGTATCAAGGCGTTTACTACCGAAACCATCGAGATAAAGAACCATGAAATTCCCATAGGCCGTACCTTTAAAAATTCGGTTTTGAGTTTTCTTGGATACCAGGAATAAACAGCTCAATTAATGACCGTGTTTTTTCAATACATTTACAGCCCAGATAATTTGAATCATGTAATATTTCCAATGGCCATGGTTCGAACAAATACCAAATTGGAATGAAATTCAAACTTTCTCCATATGGAACAGGAGCGTTCCTGGCAGTCACTGGCATTGTGATGTTCTCCGCGAAGGCCATCATGGTGAAACTGGGCTATCGCTACAATGCAGATGCACTTACTATGCTTTTGTTGCGTATGGTTTTTTCGCTGCCTTTTTACATAATAATCTCCGCGAGACAATTAAATAAACATAAGGACGCACCTTTGCAGAAAAAGGATTGGTACGCACTTTTTTGGCTGGGGCTCGTCGGCTATTACCTTGCCAGCTATTTCGACTTTTATGGACTCCAGTTTATCTCTGCCAGCCTGGAGCGGCTTATACTATTTATATACCCCACGTTAGTTGTAATCATCACGGCTGTTGTTTATAAAAAAAAGCCGTCAAAAATCCAGGTAATTGCCATCGTAATCACCTATGGCGGTGTATTTCTATCATTCGCGGATGATCTTCACCTCGAGGGCAACAATTTGTTGGTAGGCTCTGTTTCCATATTTATGAGCGCCTTCACCTATGCTATTTACCTGGTTGGCAGCGGTTCGCTTATACCGAAGATTGGCCCGGTGCGATTTACAGCTTACGGTATGACGATCTCCTGCCTCATCGTCATCGTTCATTATGCGGTGAGTGATACACAAGATGTATTCCATCAACCAGTTGAAGTTTATGCGTTGGGATTTGCCATGGCCGTTTTTTCTACTGTAATCCCATCGTTCCTGATTTCCGAGGGGATAAAAAGAATTGGCGCCTCTGATTTCGCCATATACGGGAGCCTGGGGCCTGTTTCGACCATTGGGCTGGCACTGATATTCCTTGGAGAAAGGATAGATTTTTACCAGATAGTCGGGACGATAATCGTGATATTTGGGGTAACATTGATCAACTACAGAAAGGCATCCTTGCCAAAAGTTTTATCCTAAGTAATCGCCAAAGCGCCCTGTTTCCGTTGGTTTTTCAGCTTCGCGGAATGGGATTTTAAAGTTGTTAAGGATTTTTATGAATCGTTTTATGTTAATTATTGACTTTTATCATAATTTGTAAAATCATTAGTTTTTAAATTACCTTCGATTTATATCAGTAAATACTTTTTAATCAGTTAAATATGAAAAATGCTATGGAATACATCGCAAAAGCGATGGAGTATCTGGAGAAATGTGAGTTGGAATCACCTTATAAAAATGTGGTCAGCCTTGAGCAAGCTAAAATTGCTTTGCAAATTGTGGAGTTGGAGCATAAAATTGAAGAAGCCCGGCAATTGCATCACTATGAAGATATGGAGCAGTTAAAAATGGACCAGGCCAAACTGAAAGAAAAAGTTCAAATTTAGAGGTGTTCTATTGGAATTATGAGGAAATAGATTGATATTTAGTCACACAATCTATTAAATATTTCGCCTATGGGCTAAAGTTTACCTCTTAGATGGGGAATACCCAAAATTATGATTTTAACAAAAACCCCCGATCATTCGGGGTTTTTTGTTATTTGATGATTCCCAAGTCCCTGGGTTCAGTAGAATTTATGTAATAGACCTTTTCTTTGTTATTGGCTTCACCACGTTTAATGTAGGTTTCAGCAATGTTCTGATAAGCTTCATTGCGCATAGAATCCAACACCAGCAAGTATCCCATAATTATATTCCCGGCCATTTCTACGAGACGACGGGCATGGAAATCGAGCAATTCGTCATCCTTCATATCAATTACGTTTTGCACAGTCTGGTCATATTCATCGGTCATTTTAATGAGGGTTTTGCGCAGATAAACCAGTTCAGGACGCAGACTTTCCTTTTCATAATCCTTGATGGCACTCTGATAAACAAAGGTGGTAACACCGCGTATCGCTGCCACGACCTGCAATTGTGATGTGCCTTCATAGATAGACGTGATCCGCGCGTCGCGATAGAGCCGCTCCACAGGGAAGTCTTTCATATAACCGGTACCACCATGAACCTGGATGGCGTCATATGCGATCTGGTTGCAATATTCACTTGATACCATTTTGAGCAATGGTGTGTACACATCAGCGAGCTTCTGGTATTTCTTCATTTCTGTACGCTCCTCCGAGTCGAGCGGCCGCTCTTCGGAAATCCTCTGATATGTTTTATATAAATCCACATAACGCGCTGTTTCATATAATAGTGACCGCATGGCAAACAGCTTGCATTTCATGATCGAAAGCATTTCATATACAGCCGGGAATTGAATGATAGGCTTGCCAAACTGGCTGCGCTCGCGGGCATATTTCACAGACTCCCTGTAAGCGGCCTCTGCTATACCCACTGACTGGGCGCCAATGCCAAGCCGGGCGGCATTCATGAGGCTCATGACGTATTTTATCAGGCCAAGTTTACGAGAGCCAATAAGTTTTGCCGGAGCATCCTTAAAAACCAATTCGCATGTAGGTGAGCCTTTGATACCCAATTTGTTTTCAATCCTTCTGATCGTTACAGCCTTGTGGCTCCTGTCATAAACGAAAAGGGAAAGGCCGCGCGCGTCTTGTGTGTCATCTTCAGAACGGGCCAGAACTAATGATATATCTGCGTCGCCATTGGTGATGAAGCGCTTGACGCCATTGAGCATCCACATGTCTTTTTCCTTATCGTACGTGGCCTTGAACTGAACAGCCTGCAAGTCAGAGCCGGCATCGGGTTCAGTGAGGTCCATTGCTCCTGTGGCCCCTTCTTGCGTAAATTTGGGTAAAAACTCAGCTTTTATTGATTCATCCGCGAAATCATTGATTGTCTCGGCGCAGTCTTGCAGCCCCCAGATATTGGCGAATCCTGCATCAGCGCGGGATACAATCTCATTGGCCATGACAAAGCCGGTATTGGCAAAATTCAAACCTCCGTATTGCCTTGGAAGTGACAGGCCAATGAGTCCTGCCTGCTTCAATGCTTCATAGTTTTGCTGCGTTCCTGATGCATATTTTACTTCATTGTCCACGACTTTTGGGCCTTCCTTATCCACTGAGTCAGCGTTTTCAGAAATGATATTCCCGGCGATATCGCCAACAATCTCCAGTACTTTTTCATAGCTGTCCATGGCGTCTTCAAAGTCCATGGGAGCATAGTCATACGTATCTTTTTCCGCGAAATTCCGCTCCTTCAGTGAAATGATTTTTTTCATCATGGGATGATGGAGGTGAAATTTCAAGTGCTCGTTATCTTCAAAAAAATTTGGCATGATTCATTCCTTTTAATGGTTGAATAAACTGAAGGTGGATTATTTTGCGTTCTTTTTGTAATACTTGATCAACTTCGGTATTACTTCGCCAACATCGCCGATGATCGCATAATCTGCAATATGATTAATTGGTGCATTTGGGTCTTTATTAATCGATATAATCATCGCTGACTGTTCCATGCCGGCCCTGTGCTGAACAGCGCCTGATATACCGCATGCGATATATAGGTGTGGCCTGACCGTAACCCCCGTCTGCCCGATCTGTCGCTCATGAGGTATGTAACCAGCATCTACTGCTGCCCTAGAACCGCCAACTTCGGCGCCAAGAACCTCTGCAAGTTGAAAAAGTAAATCAAAATTCTCCTTGGAACCAACACCATACCCACCTGAGACAATGATATGCGAATTCTTGATATCAATTTTCTTTTTCTCCATGTGGCGTTCGATGATTCTTACCACGAAATCCTCAGATTTGGTGTACTTGCCGACATCGAGTTTTTTTACTTTCCCCTGGTAATTCGGGGCATATATTTCTTTCTTCATTACGCCTTCACGAACAGTGGCCATCTGGGGCCTTGTATCAGGATTAATGATCGTAGCAATGATGTTTCCTCCAAAGGCAGGCCGTATCTGGTACAGCAGATTTTCATAATCCTGCTTTTCCTTTTTGTCCTTATGGTCCCCAATTTCCAGACTAGTACAATCTGCCGTTAGCCCGCATTTGAGAGCAGAGGCGATTCTTGGCGCCAGGTCGCGGCCTATTGATGTAGCGCCAAATAGTACTATTTGTGGTTTTTCTTCCCTGATCAACTGGCATAAAATACTGGCATGCGGTAGTGTGGTATAAGGGTAAAGTTTGTCGTCTTCGGCGATTAAGAGATTATCAACTCCAAATGGAAAAATAATTTTTTCAAGTCCAGGAATAGCGTTGCCGATGACAACCGCGTCAAGCCCGCATTTCAGCTCATCGGCTAGCCTCTTCCCTTTGGTGAGAAGTTCAAGACTCACATCCACTATTGCTCCTTCTTCTATTTCACAGTAAACTATAATATTGTTCACGTCCGTATTGTTTAGCGAGTTAAAAAAATCAACCTATGGTATGGTTCTCAAGCAATTCCTTGATCATCCCTTCCAATTCTTCATCGGTACTGCCTAGCACCTTTGACTCTTTAGCGGTGAAGACCACATTGGTAACCTTCTTCACCTTGGTCGGCGAGCCTGTAAGTCCCAGCCAAGATTCGTCGGCATTAAGGTCATCGACTGTCCATTCCTGAATGTTCAGATAGGGCCGTTTATCGTGCAGTTCCAGGTAATCATCTGTGCTGTCCTGAAGTTCTGTCACTGTTTCTGCGTGTTTATATTTCATGAGCAGTCGGGCATTCCTGGACCGACAATCCGGCGCTGATCCATGCACCGTAATCAGAGCAGGTGTGGGGCATTCCACTGTTTCGATACCCCTTTCCAGCCGCCGTTTTATTACAACTTTTTTATTAGTTATCGAAATTACTTCCTCGCAGTAAGTCACCTGAGGTATCCCGAGCTTTTCTGCTGTTTGTGGACCAACCTGTGCTGTGTCGCCGTCGATGGCCTGCCGTCCTGAAATTACAATATCGTAGGGGGCTAATTTTTTTACCGCCAGTGATATGGCGTATGAAGTAGCGAGCGTATCGGATCCGGCAAATTTCCTGTCAGTAATGAGTATGCCGCCGTCGGCTCCGCGGTAAAGTCCTTCGCGGATAATTTCAGCAGCCCGACCGGGTCCCATGGTAAGCAGTGTAACGGTAGATCCGGGATTCTTATCCTTTATTCGCAGCGCCTGCTCCAGCGCTTTTAGATCCTCTGGATTGAAGACCGCCGGAAGAGCGGCACGGTTCACGGTTCCATTTGCCTTCATTGCATCCTTCCCCACATTGCGGGTATCGGGCACCTGCTTGGCGAGCACGATGATTTTAAGTCCTTTCATGCGTAAATGATTAATTTTTTAATGATTCCCAAATATGCCATCACCTCATGAGTGGTTAGCTCAGTATCTGGGTTCAGACAAGGTATTGCCATAATTTTGAGTTGAAACAAAAAAATGATTGCCAATTTACGGCCTCACAAGCGGATAATTCATGACCTAAATCAGGTTCAATAAAACTTATACGATGTGGAACGGTTTGGATAATGAAAATGCTCCAGGGAAGGAGCACTGCCGAATAAAAAACTGACTTGCCAAATTTTGTATTACCAAAATCCCGACTATGAAATCAAGTTTTGAAAGCGCTATTGATCTTCTGACTTTTTCAGGTATTCAACCAGTGTATCACAAAAATTGTAGATCATATTGGCCATGGCTTCATCGTTGGTTGCGCGCTGGATATTTTCACCTACCCCGGCAATGGCTTCCACATAAAAGCGCTTCATCTCATCCACCGGCATGTCCTTGGTCCACAGATCAATCCTCAATGAATGACGCTCTTCCTTATCCCAAAGCGCAATGCTTACGGCTTTGGCATCGAGTGGCTTATCGCTGTTTGGGCTATCAGTAGCCTTCCAACTGATTTTTTCAGGGATGTTTTCTTTGTCTAGCGTTATGTCGAAGTTGATGCTGGATTGCTTCATAGCCTGGAATAATTATTCAATTCGTTTTAAAATCTTAAGAGTTTCTGTTTTGTCATGGTGAAGCTGGGCTTTAAGTGAAGCAGCATTTTCGAATTTTACTTCCGACCTGATCCTGGCATGGAAATCGATACGCATGGATTTCCCATAGATATTTTCTGAAAAATCGAACATATGGACTTCAACCCTTTTTTGCGTTCCGCCAAATGTAGGGCGGTAGCCGATGTTGAGCATCCCCTTAAATGTGCTTTTTCCCAGGGCAACTGTAACTGCGTAAATACCTTCTGTCGGTATGAGTTTGTTTTTAAAACTCACTTCGATGTTAGCGGTGGGAAATTCTATGGTGCGGCCAATCTTGTCGCCCTCGATCACCTTGCCATGGATGCAATACGGTCGTCCGAGGTATTCATTGGCGGTGTTGACATCACCGGCCATAAGTGCCCGTCGTATCTTCGTGGAGCTAACTGCATTGTTTTCGATCATTTGCTTTGGAATCTCTTCCACCTCGAATCCATATAAAGGGCCATCTTTTTTCAATTCCTCAAAGCTTCCTTCCCTGTTTTTGCCAAATTTATGATCGTAGCCGATGACAAGCTTTTTGGTGCCTATTTTTTCCACGAGGATTTCTTTGATAAAATCTTCAGACGATAGGTGTGCGAATGCTTTTGTGAATGGTAAAATGATCAGGTGATCTATATGATTAAGATTGAGGAGCTCTGTTTTTTCCTCGATTGACGAAAGTAAGTAAAGTTCCTGCTCGGGATACAGGACAAGCCTTGGATGTGGCCAGTAGGTGAGTAGGACAGACTCCCCTCCATTTTTGCCTGCGATCTCAGTGACGCGCTCCAGGATACGTTGATGGCCAAAATGCACACCGTCAAAGGTGCCACTAGTGACTACAGCGTAATCCAGTTTTACAAATTCATCAAGGCCATGGTAAACTTTCATGGATTTTATGCAATTATTTCTGAACCCAATTGTTCGATCGTCTTTGCATCATCTAACCTGAATTCACCTATTCTTGTTCTGACAAGTGTCTTAAGATATGCACCAACCCCAAGTGTGTTTCCCACGTCACGCACTAAACTACGCACATAAAAGCCCTTGGAGCAGACCAACCTGAAATGGATTTCCGGCAAATCTATTTCCGTGATTTCAAAAAGCTTTGCCTCAACAGATCTTGGTTCCAGTTCCACATCAATACCTTTTCTGGCCTTTTTATACACTGGAGAACCATCAATTTTAATCGCCGAATATACTGGTGGTATTTGCTGGAGCATTCCCGTAAAATGCGGGACAACATTCATAATATCCCCAGGTGCAAGATGACTTGTATCGGACTCGGAATCGAATGTGGTCTCCAGATCGAATGACGGAGTGGTTTTGCCGAGTACCATCGTTCCTGTGTATTCTTTTTCCAGCGCCATGAATTGCTGGATTTCCTTTGTTTTTTTACCGCAGCAAACAATTAACAAACCGGTTGCCAACGGATCAAGAGTTCCTGCGTGACCGATCTTCTTAATTTTCAGTATTTTTCTCAGCTTCCGGATCACATCAAATGATGTCCATTGGTAATCCTTATCGATCAATAAGACCACTCCTTCTTCAGGAAAAGTATGCATATCAGATA
>JBGSYX010000243.1:0-12311 GCA_041750735.1 Cyclobacteriaceae bacterium | reverse complement strand
GGCGTGGTTCAAGCTGACTCACCGCGATATGGGCCCACGAGTACGATATCTGGGACCGGAAGTCCCAAAGGAAGACCTTATCTGGCAAGACCCTGTCCCGGCCGTTTCCCATAAATTAGTTGACGAAAAGGATATTACTTCATTGAAGAGCAAAATACTTAATGCCGGATTGTCGGTTTCCGAACTGGTATCTGCTGCATGGGCCTCGGCATCAACGTTTCGTGGGTCAGATAAACGCGGGGGTGCCAATGGTGCACGCGTTCGACTTGCTCCACAAAAAGATTGGGAAGTGAACAATCCCAGTCAACTAGCCAAAGTGCTTAAAACACTGGAAGGCATTCAAAAAGAATTCGAAAGCACTCAATCTGGTGGTAAAAAAGTTTCCCTTGCCGATCTGATCGTATTGGGTGGGTGTGCAGGCATTGAAAAAGCGGCTTATAATGCAGGCCATACTGTGACGGTGCCATTTAACCCCGGACGAACTGATGCGTCGCAAGAACAAACTGACACAGAATCATTCGCAGTGTTGGAGCCAATTGCCGATGGATTCCGCAATTACTTAAAGAAGAAGTACACAGTATCCGCAGAAGAAATGCTGGTGGACAAAGCGCAGTTGTTGACATTGACACCACCAGAAATGACAGTCCTGATCGGCGGCATGCGTGTGCTGAATACGAACTTCGATCACTCGGCACATGGTGTATTTACCAATCGCCCCGAGGCGCTATCCAATGATTTCTTCCTGAATCTGTTGGATTTGGGTACGACCTGGAATGGAATAGCCGGTTCTAAGGATTTCTTCGAAGGCCGTGACCATAAAACCGGGAAAGTGAAATGGACCGCCACGCGAGTAGATCTCGTCTTTGGCTCTAACTCAGAGCTTCGTGCGCTAACGGAAGTATATGGATGCGTTGACTCCCAGGATAAATTCGTGCAGGATTTCATAGCAGCCTGGAACAAGGTGATGAACCTTGACCGCTTCGACCTAGCTTGATTCATAGCCGTTTAATGTAGTATAAAGAGGTGGTCTGACAACGGGCCACCTCATTTTTTTTGATTTCCTTTTGCTGCAACCTTCTTATTCCTGGATAAAATTCTGTCGTGAGGAGACTGAAAGAACCTACTATAAGATGCGCCTATCATTCTAAAATGAATCCAATATAAAGTATTATGACTTGGAGTTCATTTAAACAAAAAAACCGTCTGGTTGACTCAGGACGGCCTTCTACAAATTCTGAACACTAAATTCAGAACCTATATCCCAATGAAATTCCGAAGCCGGTATTATTTATGACCGATTCATCGTTTGGTAAAATTTTATATTCAGGATTGATTTTCAGCATACCCAACTGGGCGTTCAATTGGATGAAAATTCCACTTGCCATCTCATATCCGAAAAATATATTGCCACCCACATCGAGCGGTTTATAATACGGCACCAATAATGGATCGTCAATTTCTACCACGTTTTGAAACTGAATATCTACGTCCTCAGATATAAGATCACTTTCGTACTGAACTTTGCCCGAAATGCCATATGCAACATAGGGTCCGAGACCAATCATAATAAATCCATTCCCCAGTTGTCCTTTATAAACCAAATTCAAAGGAACCTCTACATACATCAATTTGGTGGTTGTGGTAAGTAGGCTGCCATTATTTTTAGCTCCTTTCGTGCTGATCATGACACCCGGCTGGAAATAAAACTGTGGTGCAATAGGAATTTGGATATTTACACCAACGTGATAGCCAGTGATCAAATCATTATCTAAGGAATTTCCCGTCGCATCTTTCCCATTTAGATTCTGAAAATTAACACCTCCCAATATAGCGAATGATGTCTTTTCTGGATTCTGTGCGCTTAAGAAACTACCCGAAAGCAGCATTAAGCAAGCAACAAGCAATTGTTTCGTTTTCATTTTATATGTGTTTAATTTTTGCTTTGAATTAATTATTAGATTCTTCTACAGCATCCTCCCTCATAGTTTCATTTGCTGCGATAAGAAACTCAACCCTTCGGTTTTTTGTGCGTCCATCTTCAGTTTCGTTGAGGTATTTTGGAAGTTCTTCTCCAAATCCCACAGTGGTCACGCGGCTATCTCCGATATTTTTCATGAGTAAATAATTGGAAACTGCTCCAGCCCTTTGCTCAGATAAGCGTTGATTATATGCTGTGCTCCCTCTACTATCTGTATGCCCTTGTATTTCAATATCAGTATCAGGATAACTATCCAGCACTGTTACCAATTTGTCAAGGTTGAGTCTTGCATCGCCTGTTAGATTTGATTTGTCGAATCCAAAAAGAACGTTGCTGTTAAATTCCACGACAATCCCTTCTCCTACACGGCTAACGGTGGCGTCTGGAACTGTTTTTGCGATTTCTTCAGCCTGTTTGTCCATCTTATGGCCAATCACAGCACCTGCAGTACCACCAACGGCTGCACCAATGATAGCACCCAATGCTGTATTACCTGCTGCTTTGCCAATTACAGCGCCTGCTGCTGCACCTCCGGCCGTTCCGACCATTGCGCCTTTCTGTGTCTTGTTTAAAGATGCACAGGTAGTGAATATCATAACCGCGAAAGCGAGCATGATTAATCTGAAATTTTTCATAGTATTTATATTTATTGGTTTAACTTTTTCGCTTTTAAATGCATACCCGGTTGACTTCTTAAATCATCTGGATTTACATCTTTGGATCAAAGTTGAACAGACCTGATCGATTAAGTATTACATAAGTTTGCTTAAGTGTTACATGATTCACTTATCGCAGAGCACGACCAACACCTTCAACATTTGTGAATGACTCAAATTCAGACGGAGTACAATTTTTTGGAGTAGTGATCAATTGTGGATGGAATAAAAACTTTCCCTGTGGCAGTGATTAATGTGAGAATAATGTAATTCTTCATCTGAAATCTGTAAAACTTCCCAATCATGTTGAGATTACTTTTAGCCTGAATAATTCCAGTACAATTAACAAATTATGACACCAGAAAATCACTTTATAACTAGAAGTGGATGGCTAAGAGCAGCAGTGCTGGGTGCAAATGATGGAATTATTTCAACAACAAGCCTGGCAATAGGAGTAGCGGCTGCAAGCATATCACGAGAACCTATCATTCTGGCTACTCTCGCCGGATTGGTTGCCGGCACTTTGTCTATGGCGGCTGGAGAGTATGTTTCGGTGAGTTCGCAGGTTGATGTTGAAACCGCAGATTTAAAAAGAGAAAAAGCAGAGCTGCATCGAATACCTGAGGAAGAACTTATGGAATTGGCAGAAATATACAACAAAAGAGGGTTGCCAATGGAAATGGCTCTGCAGGTAGCAAAGGAGCTCACCCGCCACAATGTTTTGGAAGCCCACGCCAGGGATGAATTGGGCATAAATGATATGACCAAGGCAAAACCACTTCAGGCAGCTTTTGTCTCAGCATTATCTTTTATTGCAGGTGCAGCCTTTCCGCTCCTGATTTCTGCATTGGCACCATTAAAACAACTCATCATTTACGAGTATGGGTTTTCAATACTGTTTCTGGCAATTTCAGGTGCGCTCGCCGCTAAGGCAGGAGGGTCTCCAATGTGGAAGTCTGTACTGAGAATATGCTTATGGGGAACTTTTGCCATGGTTGTTTCCGCTTTGGTAGGTTATCTTTTTGGAACCACTGTAAACTGAAAAAGGAGCCTATATGAGCAATGCACTTACGCAACAGAGGCAAGATGTTAAATGTGTGAATGATATAACTTATACCAACATTTCTGTAAAACATCCAGGTCGGGAAGTAATTAGCTTTATCCTGCCCAATTGAAACCTGAAAAGCATTTTAGCTCAGAAGGAATTTCACAATTAGGCAAAGACAACAAGTTACTCTCATGAAAAAAATCTTGTTATTATCGTTAGTCGCCAGTCTTATGACTGGTTGTTTACTCAATCTGGTTACCGGACGCAAACAATTGAGCTTAGTGAATGAATCCGAATTGCAAATGATGGCTACAAGTCAATACAACGCATTTCTGGATGAGAATAAAGTACTGAAATCAGGTAAAGAAGCTGCGCTTGTAGATCAGGTTGGAGGAAGAATTGCAAACGCGATTACAAAATATTATAAACAGAAGGGGGATGGCGCTGTGCTGGAAGGTTATACCTGGGAATTTAACACTGTGGATAGTAAGGATGTCAATGCTTGGTGTATGCCCGGCGGCAAAGTAGTTGTTTATACAGGAATACTACCAGTAACACAAACAGAAACCGGACTCGCCATCGTGATGGGCCATGAGATAGCCCATGCAGTAGCCAAGCATGGCAATGAAAGAATGAGCCAGGCCATGGTTCAGCAGTTGGGAGGAATGGCTTTGCAGGTGGCAATAGCTCAGGAACCTCAGCAAACCCAGGATCTGTTTATGACGTCATTTGGAATTGGCAGTCAGTTGGGCGCCATACTACCCTGGTCCCGTCAGCAAGAAACAGAAGCTGATAAGTACGGGTTGATATTCGCAGCTATGGCCGGCTATGATCCACGCGAAGCTATTCCCTTCTGGCAAAGAATGGCCGCCGCTGGTGGAGGTAGTCCACCCGAATTTTTAAGTACGCACCCATCCGATGAAACCAGGATAAAAAAATTGAATCAGTTTATGCCTGAAGCAATGAAATATTATACCAAACGAAAATAGTACTGAGCAACACTGAAGATATCCTTGTTATTCTGACAGTACAATCGGAATTGCAGGAAATACACCCGGACTAAAAATGAACATTTTTGAAGGTGGTGACGCCATAGCAACTCAAAAACATAAAATCCCAAACTAATGAGAAAAATAGGAAGTGAAATAAAAATAACTGTTAATAGCCATACAGTATGTTACAACGACCATGGGCCGGAAGATGCTCCGGTTATCATATTTATTCATGGATTCCCAAATAATAAATCAATGTGGGACAATCAATTGAACGTGCTGAAGGAGAATTATCGTGTGATTGCCTATGATGTTCATGGAAATGGAACTACTCAGGCGTCGTGTGAAGATTTCTCCATTGGAGCCTTTGACCAGGATCTCCTGAACTTCATGGATGCACTCAATATTGAAAAGGCAATGCTGTGTGGACTATCTGAGGGTGGGTTTATTGCCTTATCCGCGATTGAAAAATATCCGGACCGGTTTAGCGCGCTGATTTTAAGTAATACCGATGGGATTACTGATTCGCCAGAAGCCAAAGTCAAACGAAGACAAGCCATTGAAATTATTCTAAAAAACGGACTCAACGGAAGCATTGATAAAACTGGGGAAAAGGTATTATCATCTGAAAATCTTCATAATGATACAGAAGAAAAGCGGGAAAAAATACTGAAAACCTCAAGACAATGGCTTTGCCGCGCTTTGCTTGCTTTGTCGAGGCGAAAGGAAATCTGGCACAAAATGCCCGATATCCAAATACCCGTGCTCATTATCGCAGGCAGGGAAGATAAAGTCACCCAGCCTGATTCAAACGACAACGTACACAGTACTATTAAGGGTTCCATATTGAAATTCATTGATCATGCTGGTCATTTAATTAATCTGGATAACCCGGATCAATTTAATAGCCACATGCTCGTATTTGTATCATCATTGAAGTCAGAATTCGGAAAATGACAACAGGGACTGGGCTTTATTATGTTTGAACACCGGTTATCAATCTTTTACAAATTGATTTCGTATGAATTAAAAGTAATAGTTAGCGATGATCAGGATCAAGCATTCCTGTCGAGTTCAACTGGTTGCAGTAGCATTAGATTACCATTTAACAAAACAGAAACAAATGAAAATTCAGTTTAACACAGGAAAAAATATATTCGGTAACGAAGAACTCAGAACGTCGGTTACCTACCTGGTATCAGAAGAACTGAGCAGGTTTAGCAATTACATAACACGACTGGAAGTTCATCTGTCGGATGAGGATAGTATTAAAAACGGTCAAAACGATAAGCGATGCATGCTCGAAGCGCGATTAAAGGGTCGGCAGCCTATTGCTGTTACAGAATTCGCCAATACTCAGGAACAGGCAGTAAGAGGTGCCACAGGAAAGCTTAAAAGTTCTCTGACAACCATACTTGGCAAGCAGAATCGCCGCTAAGAAATATTACACTAATAATATAGGAAGAGGTGGCTTGGATTCGGGCCACCTTTTTTGTTGCAAGTTCATTAGACTTAAATCAGGTTCGAATTCAATAAGTTGATATAGTTTAATTTACGGATAAGGCCAGTGCGCATACGCCGGCTTTTTTGTGTCCGAAAGTTTAAGATGAATTTAAAGTATATGAACAATGAGTGGATTTACTACAACATTGATACTGGCGGTAATCGGGGGAAATTAATCCCTCACGCAACGAACAGCATGACCATTACCAAGACGATCACCCCCCCAGCCTGATCCCCTATGATAACAACTTAAACTGATATATCTAGCAATATCACCAGGTGAAATTAGCGTTGAACTCCAAAAGGTAGTAGTTAATCCTTTTGAATGAAAACCACCAGTTACATCTCTAAAACCTGAAGGTAAGCCATTGAACCCAAAACTGTTGGTTGCACCAGTATTAGGTTCTGACCAATGAATTGTTCCAGTTTCCTTTAAACTCCCTCCAGCATTTTGTTGACCGCCTGCATAAGCAATTAATGAACCCAATTCTACTTCTGTTGGTACATGCCACCCTAAAGGAGCTATATTTCTACTATCATTTATTGCATACCAATTATATAGAAGACCATATTCATATTTATTCATTATATCGTTATCATAAAAACAATACGCACTTGAAGATAAATTGAACCAAGCATTACCATCAATTACATTCGGTATCTGGTCACCATTACGAAACCTTGTGGACTTCAGGTTTTCAACCATCCATACATGATTGCCTATAGTTACGGTATTGTATACATTGCCATCAATATCTGTGACAGTTAACGGTGGCTCTATTATATTCTCCTCATCTTTTTTACAACTGCTTGCACATA
This sequence comes from Cyclobacteriaceae bacterium, assembly GCA_041750735.1. GTDB lineage: Bacteria > Bacteroidota > Bacteroidia > Cytophagales > Cyclobacteriaceae > JAAUQL01. Next base: position 5,315 of record JBGSYX010000243.1, on the reverse strand, counting down.
CTAAAAATGCAACCATTACTAATAATGGGAAAATCGAGGTTTTTTGTTTTCTTCTCATTTTACTTAAAAAAGTGTTTAGTTCGGCTACATGGTATATATTACTATACCTTACTGGAAGTAACAAATGGTGGCGAGTTGCTAGGGAAAAGTAAATATATTTACTTTATCATCCAATGGATTACACCACGATGAGCTCAGATAAGATTAGAATGTCACTATCCGACATACCGACCTGGTCTTTATTTCATCTCAACTAATTTCGTGAGTAATTTGTCTACCAAACTTTTTGAATTAATAATATTGTTTTCATAGTTCCAACCAAGCATCTTACTCTCATTAATATCCAACTTGATTTTTAGGTCTGTGACCAATTCATTATTGAAGTTATGAAAAGTCAATTTTTCCGTAAGGATTTGTAAATATGACTCTTTGGCAATTCGGTTAACCTTAACAAATGTATATGTCTGTCGAAATCCGTTAAAGCTTGTGCTATTTGAAGAAACATGTAAATCAAGAATGTTACCAAGTGTTGCTGTTTGTTCTTTTAACAATTCAATAAACTCATTATATAATTTTTCGGCCTGAATCATTGTCCCTGAATCACCAAGAATTTTTAATCTTTCACGCTCAAAATCTTTCTCTCGTTGAATCCTCTCTGCTTTTTCAACTAATGTTTCCTGCTTAAACTCTGAACCTAATTCAAGCAGCTTAAACTCGATTATACTTGCAATTTGGTCAACCCTATGATTATATGGATCAACGTAAATATATGTATAGGGGTACCAATCCGGAATTGGTTTATCAAATGGAATAAGAATAACGAATTTCCAGTTTGTTTCAAGTGCTCTAGCTGCAATAGCATCGTATTCTACTGAGGTATATTGAGTATCGCCATACTCAGACCGATAAAGGATAACCACAAGCCTAGATTCATTCTTAAACACTCTTCGAAATGTGGCTGGTCCATCCTTACCGGCTAAAACCTCTTGCTTGTCCGAATATATGAATGTCCTAATTGTCGATGGGAGATGCTTTTTAATCTCTAATGCAAAGGATAAATCTTCTTTGAGAAACGAAAAGGCCACATCATAACTGTAGTTGGAGCTATCTTTCATGAGATATGAGCTTTGGGATTTAGGAAACTATTCAGGTAACTTCGTTAATGTAAAAAAATAACTCATTGAATTTCAATGAGTTATATGTCATTCTGGAGGTCTCGGGCGGATTCGAACCGCCGTAGAAGGTTTTGCAGACCTCTGCCTAGCCACTCGGCCACGAGACCCTAATTCGGGATGCAAAAATACAAAGATTGGCCGCTCATCCAAATAATTCATCCTTGTTTTTAAATCAAACCCTTCATGCTATTTCATTTTCAATATACTAACACAATCTATGGAAAAGTCTGGCAATTTTCTATGGCCTATAGGGGCTGGACTTAAGTATTGTATTTGCCGGGAATCATCTCTTGGACTGGCATTCAGAAACTATCATTTAATCACAAAGCAATGAAATTACAGTTTTTACTTACGGTTTTAATTTATACCATGCCGGTATTGACTTTTGGTCAGCCACAAACTCCACCCCCGAATACTCTTTGGACACCGGCATCTGATGATGTATATCTTCAGGAAATCGCTGGAAAAATAATCACTTCACAGCCTATAACTTCGGTAGGTCTGTTCAATGATGAGTGCATCGCGGTGATGAATAAGCAAACTTATCTACTAACCAGTGAATCATTCAATATCATTAAAAATGGGCCAAGCACCGTAAATCGTCTTATCACCATCAATAGCCAGCTTTGGGCGCTAGCGGAAGATGGCAGCTACACCTTTGATGGAAAAAAATGGACTAAGCGCGATTCCAGAACTTATGTGGATATGTGCATGCATCAGGGATTATTTCATGCGGCAACATCAGAAGAAATATTCCAATGGAAAAATGATCAATTTGTCAGCATCAAACCTGAGGGTGGGTATTATAATAGTGACATCACCATGGTAATGGAAGATGGCACTCAGCTGCATGCCGTACCTGTGCGATTAGGGCCTATCCATCGGGTTGCCTCTTACAGTGGTACACTCCATATCCTCCGACCCGGAGAGTTAATTCAATTTGACGGAAAGGCAGTAAATACCGATTTCATCGACTGGGGCAGATTGCCCTCAACCGAAACGAGGGATTTGTTAAGCGCCGGAAGCAAACTGATGATTTCAACAGATAAGGGACTGGGGATTCTACGAGGTGCGTCCATGACCGTACTTAAGGGCGAACAAGGTTTGCCGGTGGAAAACACAACCTGTCTGGCCATGGGTTTTGACCAGGATATCTGGATCGGAACGAAAAGAGGCGCTGTTCGCATGCTTCAAAACGAATGGCAATATTTTGGAGCTGACCGCTGGCTCCCTGACAATCATGTAAACGATATTATCACAGATGGGAAAAAGGTCTATATCGCCACCAATGGCGGCCTTGGAATTATTTCCTACGAACCTTATACACTTCAAAAGAAAGCTGCCTGGTATGAACGCCAACTCGATGAATGGGGTCATAAACGCCTTGGATTTATTCATATGCTATATAAAAAAGGAGACGAATGGATCAGGGAAGTCAGTGATAACGATGGAGGACATACTGCCACCTATCTCTCAGCGATGAGTTATAAATATGCTGTCACAAAGGACTCTGCAGCCAGGGCCGAAGCCGTTGAATCATTTAAAGCCATGCTGTGGCTGGAGCGAATTACGCCTATCGATGGATTTATCGCTCGATCAATCTGGTCCACGACAGCTGATAAAGATGCGATGAGCCCGCATGGCTCCGGGGGACTGCCTGCCAGGTGGTACCCGACTGCCGACGGCAAATGGCATTGGAAAGGGGATACTTCCAGCGACGAGGTAACAGCGCATTTCTATTCTGTGTCCATATTCCACGATCTGGTCGCTCAAGGCAAGGAAAAGGAACTGGCTAAAGAACACCTGACGCGCATTGCCAAATACATAATGGATAATGGCTGGGTTTTAAATGACATGGACGGCAAACCAACCCGATGGGGCAGATGGAATCCGGATTACTTGTTGCGGCCGTACGGATATTCGGATCGCGGAGTGAACGGACTTGAAGTTTTATCCTTTATGCAGGCTGCTCATGAAGTGTCAGGAGATCAAAAATTCCTGGATGGATATAATCAACTCGTTGGCTTTGGGTATCTGGATAATACGCTTCGTCAGAAAAACACATTCCCACCGGCGACTTTAGCGCCGTGGGATGACAACCTGGCTTTTGAAATTTATGCCACCATTTTACGCTACGTAAAGGATTCAAAATCCAAATCCGTATTACTCCGTAGCCTTGAAAGAACTTATGAGATAAAAAGAATGGAACATATCCCATGGTTCAATTTCGTAAATGGAGCCCACACGGGCAACGATTTCGACCTTGATGCATGCATGAAACATCTGCGAGCCTGGACACTGGATTGTACAGAATATAGTTTTGAAAACTCCCATCGGGATGACCTGTTCGTCGAGCCAGGCTACATCTCCTATGAGGGTGGCCTAAAAGCTATTTCTCCCCGCGAATCAACAGTGATGCGTGGCAGCCGACCGGCGACCAAACTCGATGGCGGAACAAATGGCAATAGAATAATGGAGCCTACCGGCTTTCTGCGCGACTATTGGATGGGCAGGTATTATGGATTTATTACAGCGCCAGAAACAACGAATCGTGAATTACTGGAGGTGCAATCCAGAAAAGACCAGAAATTTGGCGCCGAGCAATACAATGGACCGGACCGTCCGGAGTTCTAAGAACTTTGATTTTGGAGATGGTTTTATAGTAAAGTCAACATTTGTGGCATTTTGTTAATTACATGTTGACAACTAAAAAGATAGCCTCCGTGAATTGTTGATGTGATGATAATTTGATCAATTTCCGTGTGCAAAACATGTTCAAATCTTTACCTCCAATTTTTTTGTGAATCCAATAAACCACTTTACCTTAGGGTCACCAAGTAAGGGATAAAAGGCCGGAACGTAAGGTTCTGGTGATTTGAAAGGCTGAGGACACAAACCGAGAAGGGTTGATTCCCGCAAGGGAATCACTGAAAAAGCGAAAGCTTCAGAATTGGTTGAAATCCATCAATGCAAGTTTTCGAACTTGTCTTGAACGTCATTCAAACATAGCGTCACGGGCAACTGTGGCAAAGCCTCTCAACAGTAGCTTGGCACGAACCCTGCAGCTACGGCTACGGGAACGTGAAGCGGGAAAAGAATCTGACCGGATAATTTTCCCGCTTTTGTTTTTTCATCCCGTGAGTACTCCTACCCTGTTAATCAAATACGCTATTTATCCGATATACCTGACTGAGCGTTGGTTGATACTTTTTAGAAAAGATGATAACTTAGTGCAACATATTTTTTCTATGAAACAGCTGCTCGCATTGTTTGCGGTTTTTATGATTTTGAATCCGGCCGCGGCGCAATTCCAAGAAATGACAGTAAATCTGGCCCGCGAAAGTCAAACCATTCCACAACAAAATTTCACGGTTTATAGGGTCTTCAATGGATTCGACCCCCGCGATCCGATCGGCTTTATCGACACCAACACGCCAGATGAAAGAGAAGTGAAATTGGCAAAAAGCCCAGCACAAGAAATTCAGCAATTCATTAGCTCTTCTATTAATAATAGGGTGATCAAATTCGATTCGGTCAATATTCTGATTCGTTCATTGGATGTCTCCGGTTTCTCAAAAAAAAATGGGATCCGTGTTAATATGATATTCGAATATTTCACCTATCAGTCAGGCAGCCAGGCAACCAGCGTTGGAAAAGTATCCTCTGTTGCGAGCGGCAGCACAGTTTCCTTGACTGTAAAACAATGTATTGTCAACAATTTGATAGAATTTGCCAGAACCGACTGGAAAAATAATAAAATTCCTTCTCCGCTGGCGGATTCGTTAACAGTCCTTGCCCCGCAAGCAGACAATTATCAGGGCGTTAAGGTGTCCTCCAGGAGTTTTTATAACTCGACTACTCCAAGGAAATATGCGCATGATATTGATTTGATTGGCGAAGTAGAATTACCCCAGGATTTTTATATCAATTCCCTTCAAGCGGGTAATTTGGAAGACTCGCTTTTGGTAACCTATACCTTACAAAACAAGGACTCCTCCATCCGACAACAAAAGGTGTTTTTTATTCCGAGTGACAATCCTGATTTTCAAGAGTATAAGGTTGACGAACTCATGGACAAAACAATATGTGCTGCTGTTAAAATTTCGAAAGATATCAAAAGAGTCTATTATGTAATTGAGC
>JBGSYX010000242.1:0-5101 GCA_041750735.1 Cyclobacteriaceae bacterium | reverse complement strand
GGAGCGATAGCCATAAAAGTATCAGACTTATGTTATGCACGATGATTCGTTTTAGTAGGAATGTAAATTAAATTACGCTAAAGAAAAAGAAAATATTTTGACTGCCTGCTATGCTGGTTTTCACCATTTCGAATGCAGTATATTCTCAATCGAAAATCAGGTTCAGGGACACTTAAATTACTTACGCAAATAAATCGTTTTACCGGTTTTGGCGGATTCTCGTGCCGAAGATAAAATTTCAACGACAATTTCATTTACTGGAAATGAAGAGAGGTCCTTTCCAGGAATAATGTCACCATGGATGACTGCTGATAAATAGGAAAATATGTTTGCCCGTTCATCAGGCAACGGGGTTAGATCAATCCAGGTTTGTTCGTTGGGGTTATCGGATGTTACATAGCTCATTTTATTTGCGCTATTGGCAATCAGAACTCCTTTTGTTCCATATATCTCAGCATCTTTTCTGCCATATGTCCAATTCCAGGACGCCTGAATGATTGCCTGGCAGTTGGGATATGTAAGGATAATGCTCGCTTCATCATCTACTTTCGGATAAATGTCGGGTTTGAGTTGCTGCGTAACCGCCGTGACCGATAATGGTTTTTGTCCATCCATTAGCCAGGTCATTATATCAGCTCCATAGCAACCAAAATCGGTTAATGCCCCTCCGCCGTTTTGAACAGGATCGGTAAGCCAATCTAAAAACTCTTTACTACATCCAATTTCTATCGGGCCCTGGTGCCCGTCCATGATTACTACCTTGCGGATGGTACCCAAACTATTCTGCACCTTCACCATGTCCCAGACTTTTGCATGAGAGGGATACCACGTCGTTTCGTAATTTGTGAGCAGTTGAATATTATACTTTTTTACCAGCGCCTGCATCTGCTTTAGATGATCCATATTTACAGCCAGTGGTTTTTCAACGATAACATGTATACCCTTAGGGGCACAAGTTTTCACAACCTCCAGATGTTGAAATATTGAATTAAAGGCGCAAACCGCCTCAGGCTTAGTTTTTTCGATTAGCTCATCCAGTGTTGAAAACCAAAGCGAATCAGGAACATTATGTTCCTTTATCAGCCGCATCGCCAGATCACGGTTTGGCTCAGCAAAGCCAACGATTACTACGTCATCGCGATCACCCATATATTCGAAAACCTGATTGACGTGTCCATGTGTCATACCGGCAATGCCGACACGTATTGGTTTGGCTGCACTTAAGAAGGAATGGGTTAGGAAGCAGCAAATAAGGATGATAATTCTTTTCATATACAATAGAAAAAACTTAGTTGTAAACTGACGGAGTACGCACCGGGTAGCAGGAATACTGCCTTTCCATAGTTATAGTTACCTGTTGATATTATAAACCATGAGCGCATTTCCATGGCGAATATACAATCTGCCATCATGAATAACGGGATGCGCCCAATGCTGATTTGTTCCTAAAGGAACTTTAAATTTACTTATTACCTTGAATTCTTGTGGATTGGCATCTACAAGCGCCATTTCCCCTCCTTCGGTGTAACAATAAAATAATCCATCCGCAAAAACGATCACCCCATTGGCAAATGGATTTACGACATACTTAAGGTCACCAGTCCTCCAATTGAGACAATACCATTCAGAACTCCGGTAGTTGGATCCATACACGAATCCGTCTTTCAGAATCTCACCCCCCATTAGGTTGGTAACATTGGTATTTCTCCATAAAACGGATGCCTTTTTTCCGTCATCAGATAACTGAAGCAATACTGTGCCATCCAAGTCTGAATTGTCTGACGAACTTGAACACATGATTTTCCCCTCGAAATACAATGGGGTGTTTGCATGTATGAAGTTCCTTTGGCGCTGCTCCTGCACCCAATAGGTCTCCCCGGTTTCAGCATCGACGCCAACGATGGATTCAGAGGTCATTGTAACGATCAGTCGCGTGCCGTTGTGCTCAACAAGCCTGGGAGAGCAATAGGCAGCCGGTTGTCTGTTTCCAGTACTTGTCCAGATCGTTTTACCCGTCATTCTATCCAAAGCAACGATATTATGCTCTTTACCACCGGGAGTGCAATACAATATATCACCGTCTATTAAAAGTGATTCCGCCATACCCCATTGGATATTCTCTGCCTGAAATTTTTCCATCAAATCCAGAGACCAAATCATATTCCCAGAGTCACCATTAAAACAGTAAACAACACCCTGCCCGCTTTCAAAATAGACCATGTCGCCAACCACTGTTGGTGTTGATCTGGCGCCGGTATAATTTTGAAACCACTCCAATCCATAAGGCTGTTGCCAAAGAAGTTTCCCATCCAAATCAAAGGCAAAGAGATGACCGACTGTGTCAATCATGCCACAAACGAAAAGTCTGTTGCTGCCTATGCCGACATTGCCGTGGCCTTCTCCAAGCTCCTGAAACGACCATAGCATTTCCGGGCCATTCTCAGGCCATTCCTTCAACAAACTTACCGCCGTATAAATACCGTCTCTTTCCGGTCCTCTCCATTGAGATATTTCAATGGGTTTTGTACAAGCCAGCAAAATCCCTACAACAATACCAACCATAACAATTCTTCCATCCATAGTTCCATTAACTAAAAAGTGATCAATTCTCATAATATACGGCTGTTGAAAATAGTAATTTTCTACCACATACCTAATTCGAGAGTCGCAAACCATCCAAAAAAGCAACTTCCCAAAGCATGTGATATGGTGAGTTGCATCAAGTGAAATTAATTATCAGACAAATTTAAGTTTGCATTTTTACTTTCTGGAACCACCAAATCCCTAAAATTGCACGACTAAATGGATAGCTAAATATCTACCCAAAATGAAGATGCTACTAAATACAATTGTATTTCTGTTTCTGTTCGCGTCCATAAGTTATGCTCAATTACCTATAAGCCAGTCCGATTTTCAAACACCCCCGCAATCATCGAAAATTCATACCTGGTGGCATTGGATGGGTGGCAATATAACCAAAGACGGCATCACCAAAGATCTGGAAGCCATGAAAACCCAAGGTGTAGTTCAGGCTACAATATTCAACATCGGCGAGATTTATACCAAAAAAGTGGATGTCCCGAAGGTTAAATTCAATTCACCCGAATGGATTGAAATGTACCAGTGGGCACTTAAAGAAGCAAACCGAATAGGTATAACCATTGGCATTCAGACCATTGATGGTTTTGCTACTGTCGGTGGGTCATGGATAACACCTGAATTGTCGATGAAGCAATATGTATGGACTAAAACTTCGATAGATGGAGGAAAACAAGTGAGCGTTAAACTTCCGGAACCCATTAAGGGGGAACATTTTTACCGTGATGAAGCGGTAATTGCTTTTCCGATGCAGGAAAATACCAATTCATTTAAAGAAGCTCGTCCTGAAATTGATGTCAATAAAGTATCAACTGGAAATGTGCTTTTAGATGCAAATCCTAAAAGTGAAATAGATTTCAAAAAAAATCATGTGGTTGATATTCGTTTTAAGGATGGTTTTACAGCGAATAAAATCACCCTCTACCCACATTTGCCTTTTTGCTGGGATATGCCTTTGGTGGATAATGGCAGGATTAAACTCTTCTTTGCGCTTTCAACTTCAAACGATGGGCAGACCTACGCCAAAGTTGCTGATTTGGAATTGGTAGGCGTAAACAAGGCCGTCAACGCAACGTTTCCGCAAACAAAATCTAAATATTTTCGCCTCGAATTGGTCAAAACAAGTTTTGTGTATTTTGAAACGCTTCCGATTGCTGAACTTGAATTACTGAAAGACAATGAAAACCCGCTTTTTCAGCCTCCGGTTACTTCCTTTCTTGAAAAAACTGCTTCAGTTTATGACCTGAACGAAAACGCGTTGGATGCGAACTTGAACAATACGATTAAACCAATCACAGAAAATTCAATTATTGATATTACAAGTTCCATGTCGCCCGATGGAACGCTGAAATGGACCGCACCTAAAGGACGCTGGCAGATTATTCGTTTTGGCTATACTTCTACCGGAGTTAAAGTTGATCCCGCTACGCCAGAGGGTGAAGGATTAGAGGTAGATAAAATGGACACGGCTGCGCTGAATATGCATATCAACAGTTATGCAAAGAAACTGGTTGATGCTGCCGGCAAATACAAAGGCAATACGTTAAAATTTTTCCTGATGGATAGTTGGGAGGCACAATTTCAAACCTGGTCGAAAGATTTTGCAAAGGAATTCAAAGATCGAAGAGGGTATGATATCCTTCCCTGGATTCCGGTTTTATGTGGCGAAACTGTTGGAAGTACTGAGCTTTCAGAAGCTTTCTTATTCGATTTTCGCAAAACCATTGGCGACCTGCTCGACCAAAACTTCTACAGGCATTTTGCTGAATTGAGCCACCGGAATCAGATGGAATTCCATGGCGAGGCGATATATGGTGGCTGGGGTGCGTATCCTCCCATGGATGCATTGAAATCGAATGAATACATTGATATGCCAATGACCGAATTTTGGGCTAACGCAAATTCGAATAATCTGATTGATTATCAACCTGCAAACAAGCCAGTCACTACAATGCCAACTTCTTCGGCACTCGCATTCAACAAACAAATCATTGGTTCTGAAGCATACACGGGCAACGCGCATTACTCTGAAGCTCCCGGTGATTTAAAACCTTTTGGCGATGCTGCATTCTGTTCGGGTGTGAATCAAATGATTCTGCATAGCTATATCCATCAGCCTTTCGACCTGAAGCCGGGCATGACTTTGGGCAAGTTTGGAGGACACTATAACCGCAACAATCCGGTATGGGAATTTAACCAGGATTGGCTAAAATATCAGGCACGTGTTCAATATATCCTTCAAAAGGGTGAACCTGTGGTTGATGTTCTGTTTTATACAGGCGATGAATTGCCATTGTTTTACACCAAAAGCTTTGTAAACGATTTACCTTACGGCATTCGACCCAATGCATGTAACATTGATATGTTGAATACAAAAATCAAAGTCATTGATGGGAAGCTTTCCCTTGGTGGCAAACATCAGTTTTCTTTACTTCTTTTACACAACAGCACCAGGATGGAGTTTTCAACTTTAAAACGGATTGCCGAACTGGTGAAAACCGGT
>JBGSYX010000241.1:0-11639 GCA_041750735.1 Cyclobacteriaceae bacterium | reverse complement strand
ATAGCCGTTGTTTGACCTTTATATCCATCAAATACATCAAGCAATGCAAAGCGATTTTTCATGTCTGAACCACAGTGTTTTAGCATGGTGGCTTGAACGCTATAGCAATCCTGTTCGTCGAGGCCAACCGCATCCGGAATTACCAGCAAGGCAGGTTCAGACTTCTTCTGTAAAATTCTTATCCCTTCCATTAGTTCATCCCTATCTATTTTATCTTTATAGCTGCCAACTGATATGATATAACAGGTAGATCCTCCATTCGCAAAAAACAACCTGAGCGAATTATACAGATAATATTTAGTCTCATGAATTTCCTCTAAAACAAACTTCTTGGCAGGGTCATTCTTAACCTTATATTTAATATCCGGACCTTTACCAAAAAATTGATGGTACTCTGCCATAGAGGTAATTCTGGTTGGTATGTTTTTAAGTGGTTTATTATCCCGGGAAGCCTTTTCAGTGTATCCTACGAATGCCGAAACAGCCGTTGGGACAGCCACAAAAGAATTTGGAAATGCATTTTTCTCCTGAAGGTAGACGCCCGGGGTTAAGTATGTTGCCATGGTTGCTTTTAGTTAAAGATTACCTGAATTTGAAATAAACAGTCCTTCTTGCGGGACTTCAATATTCTTCATATTAGCATTTATATCTATAATGCTTTTTAAAAGTCCATAATCTACAAATTAACTTGTCATTTTCACATTGCCTTCTCACCTTACCCTCTGCCAGTTGCTGCTCTGTTAAGCTCCCTTATCGTTTTATGTTCTGAGGCATTTTCATTTACCACTCATCACTCAATATCCTACGAATTGGCTCAATCCGAATGTTGATCCTATCCAGATTCTCACGTGCTAGAAGGCAACTCCCACCGTGTCAAGAGGATCAGTGTAAACCTTAAAAGCCAAATTTTCAGGTTCTTAGCGATTTTAGTCTTCATTGGCACCTAAGTAATATTTAAACTAATAAGCAAAATTAGATGATGGATACATCATCTATCTTCGATTCGATTTTTTATAGCATCAACTTTTTAAACATTAACTTATATGAGGGGGATAATTATTAAGTCCGTGTTGCCAGTGCTTATCTTTTTAGTCGCTGGCATAACATCTTTAAATGCTCAATCCAATGTTTACAAGCTTCAATCACTATTCATGTACAATTTTGTGAAAAGTATAAAGTGGGAAAATATTGGTCAGGAATTTGTCATTGGTGTTTATGGAAGTACAGAAGCATATAACGAAATAAAAGCCAATTTAGGCCCCAAAAACATTAACGGTATCAGTTTTAAAATTATCGTTGTGAATACCGTGGCGGAAACCAAGGATTGTCATTTGCTTTTTATTCCAAAATCGAACTTCACCAAGGAGGTAAACGTGCTTAATCAGGCAAGCAGGCCGAATTTGTTAATTGTAACGGAAGAAGACCATATAGCTGAAGGGGCTTCAATCAGCTTCGAAGTGACAGATTCCAAATTGGGTTTCATCATTAACAAGCAAAAAACCGATGCAAGCGGATTGAAGGTGAGTAGTTCTCTTATGTCATTGGGAAAGGTGGTCTGAGGGCTATTTCACTCTAGTTCAAAGAATAGCAGCAGAAGAGGGCGAGGACTTCCATTTCAGGAATCTGCGTTTAGCTTTTTTGCTTCAATCGCTGCCTTATTTCTCGTATTTGAGAATTAAAGGCTACAAGAAATGAATATTCTGTCTCATATTCTTTCACCTCTTCCTTTATACTAAGAAGGTACTCTTCCAGCATTTGGAGATTCTTGATTTCAGGTGTTCTGCTCTTGAAATTATTGATTAATTTTTGCCATTGGGGTTGTTCCGAATCCAATTTCGATTTTCTTATCCTTTGGTTTCGCATAAGCAAAATACCAACTATGATCACCAGGAGCAAACTGGCTATGATGATAAGGTAATACATTGGTCTAAATTAATTTCTGCGCTTATAGTATGCACTGTTAAACAAGAAGAGTTCGAGAAGATATTCTTCCATTTGTCCGTAAGGATAAAAGCCCTGCTGATGATAAAATAGGCTTTTTGCTTGATGGAATGCTGTGCTGCAATCATCGCAGGTCTTAAGTTGTTCATTATAAAGAAACCGGAATAAAAAGAAGTTCTCCTCGGGCTTACGATGGTTGGTTGTTGGTACTCGCATGATTATATGATGTATATTCCTAACTACTATTTCAACCTTTTATACTGCAAACCGATATTAGGTAAGTGCAATATTTTAAAAATATAATTATATTTTAATAGTGACAGCGAAGGGAGTGTCCTCTTGATAGGTAGTATCCCACAAAGTGTGCAATTAGGGATTTATGCGTCTTATATGCGGCCATATTGGTTATGTTGAAGTTCGTTTTTTCTTTAATTGTCCGCTTTTACCTGTAATTTTATATCAACCTGACTTCACTAACACTAAACACATTTTTCAGAATGACCAGCGAGCAAATAATAGCGTGGCTACTTGAGTGAGACGTGTCAATTCAATTTCAGACCTACAGAGATTTGTTAAATACTGAAAAACCCGGGCTCAGAAAAAGAATAGAATCAGAAGGCTGAGGATCACAATTTCTGGCTTTTCGCCAACCAAACGGGCATTGGGGGCAACACTTTTACCAGCCTAAATGGATCTCGACACATTACACGTTGTTGGATTTAAAAAACCTGAATATCCCTCCCGACAACAAAGTCATCGAGGAGTCCCTGGATAATATCTTCAGGAATGAAAAAGGTACGGATGGAGGTATTCGCCCTATGAATGCAAATCAAAAATGTGATGTTTGCGTCAATGGAATGGTGTTGAACTATGCTTCTTACTTCCATGTTGGTGAAGAACTTTTAAAGTCCGTAATTGATTTCCTATTGACTGAAAAAATGGCTGATGGTGGCTTCAATTGTCGATCCAACACGTCCGGCGCCGTACACAGTTCGTTGCACACAACCCTTTCCGTACTTGGAGGAATACTGGAATATGAGCGAAACGGATACACCTACAGATTAGATGAATTGTTACGGGCCAAAAGTGAATCACAGGAATTTATCTTGCTGCATAAGTTTTTCCGATCCGATAAAACGGGAAAAATCATTAAACCCAATTTCCTGAAATTGTACTACCCCGGACGTTGGTATTATGACATATTAAAAGCCATGGATTATTTTCAATTTGCCATGGTAGATTATGACTGCAGAATGGATGAAGCCGTGAAAGTAATTCTAAGCAAAAGGACAAAGGATGGATTATGGAAACTGGCTGCAAATCATCCGGGAAAGACACACTTCGAAATGGAGCGGGCAGGACAACCAAGTCGCTGGAATACCCTAAGGGCAATGAGAGTCTTGAAACATTATGGCAAACAAACAGCAATATTGCGCGACGATGTTTAGCAGGACAACACCATGCGCTATTGCACGTTATGAACTATCGCTACCTAACTTGTGATCCTATGGAAAAAATGAAAGCTGTGGTTTATAATAAAAAAGCCTCCCCTGAAAAACTGATCTTTTGTGATGTAGATAAGCCAGTTCCAAAAGACGATGAGGTTTTAATCAAAATAGAGGCAGTATCCCTGAATGCTGCAGATTACCGGTCAATGAAAATGGGTCTGGTCCCAAGGAGAAAAATCTTTGGTGCCGATATAGCAGGCTATGTGGAATCCGTTGGCAAAAACACTACTCAGTTTAAACCAGGAGATGAAGTAATGGGAGACCTTGCCAGCTTTGGATTTGGTGGTTGCGCCGAATACGTAGCTGTACCTGAACGAGCTCTGGTATTAAAACCTTTGAAGGCTTCATTTGAAGAAGCCGCTACTTTACCGTTGGCGGGTGTCACTGCCCTTCAGGCTTTACGCAAAAAAGGAAATGTACAAAATGACGATAAAGTACTGATTGTGGGTTGTGCCGGTGGTGTAGGTACATACGCTATTCAGCTTGCCAAATATTTCGACACCGAGGTAACCGGCGTTTGCAGTTCCAAAAACGTTCGGCAATCCATGGCATTGGGCGCTGACTTTGTGATTGACTACACAAAACAAGATTTTCAAAAAAGTGATAAAACCTATGACCTCATTCTGGGAATTAATGGAAATTATTCATTACTAGGTTATAGAAAGTGCTTGGCTCCAAGCGGCATCTACGTCATGGTTGGAGGATCGTTATCACAGATTTTTAAATCACTCCTTTTTGGATGGCTTTTTTCTTTTGGATCAAAAAAGATGCTGTGTCTGGCTGCAAAGCCTAATCGGACTGATTTGGAATTTCTCACATCACTTCTTGAAAACGGCAAAATCAAACCAATAATTGACAGGAAATATTCCCTCAAACAGACAGCCGATGCCATGAACTATTTAAGTCAAGGACACTCAACGGGTAAGGTGATCATAAACATCTAACATGGATTGTGGCGAGTGAAAATTCCAGACTTCGATTTCTGATTTGTTTAGTCTTCTTTATCTGAATCTGTTTCGTTTGGAAATCCTTGAATTTCATTCGGATTATTTGGATCTGGTAGTTCATGGTGCAGGTCCAACACCTTATGTGCCTTGCCTTTTTTCTTATTACCTACTGGTGGTTGGTCCATTTTGTATTTATTCAACATTTCCTCGAGCGATTCGTGATAGGTTTTCAAATAATTCACTGTTTTTTCTGGATTCCTTTTCGTTGGAATTGTCACCGGCATCTCATCCAAAAATTTCGATAACTCAGGATATTGTTCCTGAATTTTCATTGTAATTTTTAGGATCTCTGCATTCAATGACTTTATTGTCATTTCGTCGGTCATACTTTTCGTTTCTTCCATCACATTGTTGTGGAGATATGTTGTAAAATTTCCAGGAAATCGTATTAATGGTGTTGGTCTTTTCCGGCCGGTGAAATAATTGATTGCTACCGTCCTGCTACCGTCCTGCTACCGCCTGATCAAAGGTGAGTGCATTTAACAATTATACCGTTACATATTTTCGGTTAAGTATTGCATTATTCACACTTTTCAAGTGTCGCTGTAACTGTTATTGCGTCCGGGTTATCAAAGTGAGGGTATATGAATCCCTAGTAAGAATTGTCATAGGAACACAATGCTCTTCATGCTCATGGATTTGCCCGTCTAATGGTAATCCGAGAAAGTGACATTAACCAGTGTATCGCTGACATTCAGGCTTGGACCAGACTTTGCATCTGGTTTCTGTGCAGACAGCACCGATCTCGAATCAGGATTGAAATCAGGGTTTGTTGGCTTCCTTCCGTGCATGGTTCAAGTTCCTCACCCTCTGTTTTTTTTAGCAATCTGATAGTAACAAAACCCCTTTAAACTCATATCAATGGTTTTTTTGATCTTCGTATTTTCAGGTGATTAAATGAACGCATTAAGTTAAAAAACCATATCTACAGTAATATAAATTCCACTGAAAACGAGTATCCAGCCGGCTATAATCGGGATGCTTTTCATCTTTTTTTGATCTTGAAATCTCAGTTGAATTTGCTGAAATGTTGCACTGAGGATCATGATTGGCAATATTGCCCCAAATCCATACAATGCCGGAAACAAAATAAGTTGATCCTGCTGAATTGCCATGGGTAACATAGCACCAAAATACAAGGCCGCTGTTGCAGGGCAAAAAGACAGACCAACCAAACCACCAATATATAAAACCGACGAAATAGAACCAGTTACCCCAGTCCCGGGCAATTTAAGCAGAAGAGCATTTTTGTATTTTCCAAAATCCAACAGTCCGTTGAGGATCATTCCTGTAAGGACGAATAGCGGGCCAAGAAAAGCAGGGAAAACGCGTTGTAGGTATAAACTTAAATTGCTTATGCTAAAAATACCCATACCTAATACTATACCTACACCGGCAATTACGAAGATATATGCAAGGCTGAAAAGCAGAAGGTAAGCACGCCTTTTGGTCCTGGAACCAGGTAAACTAGAAAGGAGGGATATAGAGGAAACCAGTACCGCAAACGGGCATGGATGCAGCGTTGCCAAAACGCCAAAAGTTACACACGCGAATACAGATATCCAGAATTCAATCATAATGGAGCAATTCTTCGATGTCCTTTTTCAGTTGAGTTTTGAAAGCTTGTTCGTCGCGATACAGGCTTCCTGTCTGCAATAATGGTTTCTCCAGAATTACATTTTCACCATCAAAATCAACAATTACCAACGTCGCTGCAAACAACTGGTATCGCTCCGCCAAGCCAATGAATTGTGGATCATCCATGGCAATGCTTTTAAAGGCAAGATCGCCTCTTTCTGTTTCAACAGAAAAATAATCTTCAACTACCTCCTTTGCCTGGCGCTCTATCTCCAGGCACTGGAAACATCGCCTCTGATTGTGAAACAGGATTAATTGAACCTGGGTATTTCCTGCCGGATTGAGCAGCCTGACCATTACTCTTTGGTCCGCCTTTACAAAGTTCAGCTCGTGGCACTGTTTCACGGCGAAAACAAGCGAAATACTGACAAAAGCCAGAAGCGCCCATTTTACAATCGGCTTCCAGCTAATTATTGGCTTTCGCTTTAAATACTCTTCTACCTCCTTTCTGAAAGGAAAATTCATTGAACTGGTAAAACCTGAACCACTTGTATCCAATTCGTCGCGAAAAGCAAAAATTGTCACTGGACAAGAATCTCCCTGCGTTGCTTCCCGCAATGAACTCAGAACTCCATGTCGTGCCAGTCGGTTGGCATCGGTCACCTCCAACGAAGGACAACAGCCAGATTGGTCAGCCATGTCGCTGCCTACCAGCACAAAATACTTTTGCTGCTTCGCGATGACATTGAACAGCCTTTTCTTGATATCTGCCCCTATTGATCCCAACTGAGAAAAATCAGCTTCCGGTGATTGTTTTTCCACCATGGGTTTTACCTGCAAAGATTCTTGCATGAAAAGTGAGCCATGCATTGAATAGTTATCCTGAAAATACTCTGGCATTCTGGTTCCGGGATACATACAAGCCGTGCATCCCTCTTTCTTCATCAGTTCTTCGACTATGCCCATCGGTACACTGTTGCAAATCCCTCGTCTTACGATTGTGCCATCCTGGAGTATCAGCAACCGAAATGGACCTGGATAACATATGTATTTTCGATCGGCTGAATGTTCGGTTGTATTTTTCAGTATCTCCAGAAGGACAGAAATACCTTCCTCGAAATCCTTTATGGTATTTGGTAGATGCCCCTCCTCTATCGTTTGGCACAGCACAGTAGATTGATACGGAGGAAGAGTAAGAACGTGTTTTGTCTTTTCACAAACTTCAAATGGTTTATTCTTTACGAGAAGGTGCAGGTCGTCGTCAAGTGCGGCGAGTGCCTGGCCCGTATAATTGGCTGTATCTCCATGAAAATGACAAGGACCGTGTTTACCCTTATAGCCTTTTATGGTGGTTTGACCGAAATTTTCAAGTTTCGAAGTAATGCTCAATGCCACAAATCCGATTTTCTCCAAGTTACTAAGCGTTGATTCCGCTTGATTTGTTAAAACCATAAGGCTGTCATACTGTGGCAATCCCCGGTAAACATCATCGAGTTCCAGAAACGACGGATTGATCAGCATGGTCTGGTTCATTTCGCCTAATCAATTTATAATTTCAAGAAATGCATGAATAAGTCCCTGAACACTTTCGTGGGTATTTGCCCTGCCTAAACTGATTCGCAGGCTACCAATAGCTTCTTCGCGCGATTTCCCCATAGCAAGCAATATCCGCGAAGGCTCTATCAGATTTGACTGACAGGCAGCGCCCGTTGATACCGCATAACCTGCCAATGAAAGTGCTGCAGCTAATTCGTGACCAGAAATTCCCTTTACACTTAGGGACAGGAGACCAGGCATTCCGTTGGTCGGGCTATTCACACTAATCTTCCTGTTTTTTGTCAAGTTGGTAATGAGCAGATTCCGAAGCTCGGTTAATCGCTGTGATTCAGCCTCCCATTCTGTCTGGCTTTTTTCAAGCGCCTTACATAATGCGGCAAGTCCGGCTAAGTCCTCTGTCGCTGCGCGTAAATTCCATTGTTGCTTACCACCTTGAATCCGCGGTTCGAAATCATGGTCGCGGATAAGTACTCCTCCAACTCCTTTTGGTGTGCCGAACTTATGGCCAGAAAATGAATAGTATGTACATGGAATTTCAGATAAATCCACCTGTAAATGTCCTATCGCCTGCACGCCATCAATGAGTGTCCGTACCTTAAGGCGATGACACACATTCGCAAGTTCCTGCACAGGATGGATCACACCAGTTTCGTGGCATGTGTGGCTCAGGCAAACCAACGAGATTCCATGATCCAACGCTTTTACTAATGCCGAACTATTAATGGAGCCATCGTTCTGAAGTCCAAGAACCTTTATGGATTTTGAGTGATTCTTTACGGCATACCATATCGAGTCATGCACATCCTCAGCGATGAGCAAATGCGCTTTTTCAAATTTGCTAAGATGACCTTCGATGATGGTAGTATTGGCTTCAGAAGCCGAGGCACAAAGCAGCAAATGCCCATCAAGGAACTTCAACAGATCATAAAATCGCTTTCGCAGTTCAAGAAGTTTTGTTTTCGCCTTTGTTCCTATAAAATGACCTGATGATGGATTTCCGAAGTATTCACCGCTTATCCTTACAAATTCATCCAGAGCCTCCGGCCAGGGAGGACAAGTCGCTGCATAATCGAAGTAAGCCGGATCGGTTTTCTGCATCATTTCAATGATTTATGGCTTGAAAAATGGCAACCATTCAGCCTGCATTAATCAAAAGCAAATTCATTAAAAATCCATAAAAACGATACAATTCATGTGAAATCATTATTTTTATTGATTGGTTTTTTTCACCGAGATAAGATTTTTTTGGCTAAGCAAATACCCGGAATTATGTATAATATCCTCAGCAATCGGTTTCAATCGGCAATCCGTATTTTAACTGGTAGGCTATGAATAACTACGCTTTCAACCACAACTACATCAGATCCATAAGCCTTACGGCGGCATTGGGTGGATTATTATTCGGATACGATTGGGTTGTGATCGCCGGGGCAAAACCCTTTTTCCAGGAGTATTTCAGCCTGACCGGTTCAGATAGTACCGGCTCGCTCGGCTGGGCCATGAGTTGCGCACTGGTTGGTTGTTTTCTCGGTTCGGTATTGTCGGGAATACTCAGTGACAAATACGGTAGAAAGCGACTTCTGATCCTTGCGGCATTTCTTTTCATCGTCACAGCGATTGCAACAGGAATAGCTTCCTCCTTTGAATTGTTTGTACTCAGCCGAATCGCCAACGGAGTAGCGATTGGCCTTGCGTCCAACCTGTCTCCGGTGTATATCGCCGAGATAGCGCCACCCGAACATCGTGGGAAATTAGTGGCTGTAAACCAACTCACCATTGTGCTTGGCGTGCTGCTGGCGCAATTAGTAAACTGGCTCATTGCAGAGCCCATACCACAAGGCATATCGGGTGGAGAACTCTTGAACACCTGGAACGGCCAGTCGGGTTGGCGATGGATGTTTATTGCTGCGGCTGTTCCTGCTGTGGTGTTTTTTATTCTTGTTTTCCTGATCCCGGAAAGCCCACGTTGGCTCATTCTTAAAATGCGTGAAGTCGAAGCACGTAGGGTACTAAACAGGATTGGTAACAGTAGTTATGCGAATGATCAAGTTGCGGAAATCACCAGGAGCGTTTTTGAAAGAACCAAATCGACGAATTGGAGAATGTTGATCGACCGGAGAATTTTGAATGTGGTCTTTCTGGGTATGTTTCTGGCATTTTTGCAGCAATGGTCAGGCAATAACACGATTTTCTATTACGCTCAGGAAATATTTGAAGCAGCAGGATACAAGGTCGGTGATATACTGTTCAATATCGTCATTACTGGGTCAGTGATGCTGGTATTCAGCTTGGTGGCTATCAGGTCCGTCGATCGGATTGGTAGAAAAAAGTTGCTGTTAATCGGCTGTCTTGGCATGGCCGGTGCCGAAATTTTGCTGGGATTTTCATATCATTTCGTCATTACCGGACTACCCGTGGTGATGCTTGTCCTGGTCGCTGTTGCTTTCTATTCATGCACCTTGGCCCCGGTAGTCTGGGTAGTCATTTCTGAAATATTCCCCAACAACATACGCGGACTGGCGGTATCACTGTCCACATCAACATTGTGGATTAGTAGTTTTCTTTTAATTTACACCTTTCCCTTCATCCAAAAGCTCGGCATTTCATGGGCTTTCTGGGTGTATTCCAGCTTGCTCATTATTGGATTTTTAGTAATAAAAATAAACTTGGTAGAAACGAAAGGTAAGTCGCTGGAGCAAATTGAGAGCGGATTAAGGTAGCGCTAATTATTTATACTTTGGTGGCAGGTCAATTCTAATCTATGATAATGTGAAGCGGTGCCAGAAAAGACAAAACTTCTGGAATAGAAAAACGGGCATTTTTGAGCTTGTTCTTTGCAGGATCGATCTGATAAGATTCCGCGTGGCGAAAATCCGCTTCATGTAAATTGCAATTTTCGAATAGAGTACCAGCTAAGTCGCAATGGGAAAAATCCACTTTCCTGAGATCCGTATCATAGAAATCGCAATCGACCAACCGACTTTTTCCAAATAAAGTCCCTGATAAATTCAGTGACGAAAAATTGCCTACTTGCACATGACAACGGTCAAAACTTATGGAAAATAAGAGCTTTTTACATTTTGAAAAATCCATTCCAACGACACTGCAATCGCGAAAAACAACGTCTGAAAGTTTGCAGTCATTGAGCAGCGTATTAGCAAATTTGCATTGGCTGAAGTTGCAATGCACGAACGAAGTCTGCTGGAAATTTGCCATACTGAAATTGCATTCCGTAAAGGTACAGTCTTCAAAAATCCGCTCCCCAAACTTAACGGAGGAGAAGTCATCACTAGCAAAAACATGGTTTTCCCATAGAACCTCAGTATGAATATCAGTGTGCATGATTCATTTCGTTTATCGATACGATCGGAATTTCGTATTACCTTGTGGCAGTGTTTCGTATTAAAATCTAAATACTACGGATAATTACAAAATTAGTATTCGTTTCTATTTTAAATTGGAATAGCTTTTTTTGACCATATGATCGGCAAGTATTTTTCGAAAGGCACTGTACTTATTCTCGCCGGAGTAGTGGCTATCGTTTTAACATTGTTATACCTCAGCAAACCCAAAGTAAAAAATTTTCTGATTATTGAAAACCGGACAGTTCAAAGCCCGGAAGATATATTGCCAATCGACGATAGTCTGGTTACTCCGATACTATATAGTAATGTGACGGTACTGAACAAACTCGCCCCCGAGCTTAGAAAACAGCGCTTTATTGATGTAATGCTTCCTGGAATACTAATTTACCGTCATAACCTGGCTCTGGAGCGGACCAAGGTAAAACATCTGATGGAGCTCTCCGTTCGTGCATCCCGTTGGTCTGGCAAGGACAGCGTCTTCATGCAGGAGGCGTTTAAAAAATATGAAACCAACAACATTGGGGAATTGCTTAAAAGGATGACACCGCCACCGATAAGCCTTGTTTTGGCTCAGGCTGCCCTCGAAAGCGGTTGGGGTAGTTCACGATTTTTTAAGGAAGCCAATAATGTGTTTGGAGTTTGGTCATTTAGTGAAAACGACGACAGAATAGCTTCTGAAGGTA
>JBGSYX010000240.1:0-24509 GCA_041750735.1 Cyclobacteriaceae bacterium | reverse complement strand
GGCCTGCCGGTTCTCTGGTATGGTCGATGGCTTTTTGATATCCACATAGTACTAATTAAAAATGCATTGAGTACAAGTAAAATGAGGATAACCCCCCAAAGGAATTTATTATTTGTTAGTAATGACATGACTTACTGGTTTAATTTCTGTTCTAAATTGTCGATCGTGGTGAGTGTTGGATAATACTCATCAAAGAAGGTCTGCTCTGTACTTACCTCCGATGTGGTCTGTGAACTTGATCCAAAGATTAGGGAAGCAGTAAATATATTGAAGACAAGAAGCATTGCTGCAACGCCTATGGCAATACGTTGATAAGCAGGTCTCATAATTAACACCTTCTCAGTCACAGGTTTAGATGATTCCATCCTTGCCATAAGCCTGGTATAGAAAAACGGACGCGGAGCAGCGCTGGTCAAACCATCAAGGCTTTCGAGCGTTTTTCTGACTTCTTCTTCAATATTTGAATTTGTCGTTTTCATTTCTTTTTTTTATTTAGATGCCACCACTGGTGATAACTTGCGGTCTGAATGGTAATAATTATGAAGTTCTGCCTGAAGGTTCATTTTTGCCCTGTGCATGATGGATTCTATGGAAGAAACCGATTTTTGCATAATTTCCGCGATTTCCTCATAGCTCAGATCTTCGAGTTTATGAAGTGTATAGGCTGTTCTCTGGCTTTCGGGCAGATTATCAATAGCCTGAAATAGTATCTTGCTTCTCTCCTCATTTTCAGCTATAATCCCGGGATGGACATAATCCACTATTTCATGAGCGGTATTGTCCGAAAAGAAACTAAATATAAATGAAAAGCGTTTTTTCCGCTTGTTTGCCCTGAGCAGCTGCAGTGATTTGGAAACCGTGATCCGGTAAATCCAGGTAGAGAGTTTCGATTCCATCCGGAAACTTAAAATCGACTTAAATATTTCTATAAAAACCTCCTGCGCCAAATCGTCCGCCTCTTCCGGATTTTTTACGAATCCAAGGCAGGTGTTATAAACTTTACGCTGATAGGTATCGACCAATTCCCTGAAGGCTGATTCTTTGCCCTTTTTGAGTTCTTCTATAAGAATCTGGTCCGACATTGTCATGCGTCGATCTGCTTTTTGAAAGTCAATTTCGGCAATAACGGGGAAATCCACTATAATTTGAATAAAAGTATTGAGTTGAATATTCCGTGATAAACATGGTCCATGATAAACCCAGCATCGAAATTTCCTATTTCCCCGCTCAGGTTTCGCATTACCCTACTTAGTGCCCCTCTAATTTTCATATTGAACACGCTTTATGAAATCATATTTCAATAATCCCCACCCTGATCCATTCCGCCGCCTTCACCTTCCCCACTTCCGTTGCGTTGATCATTCTGCTTTTTGTAATTATTGATTCGATAGCTCAGCGATAGCATCACTACTTGTGATTCGCGTTTCATGTTCATAGAATCATAAAAATTCGGTCCTTCGTTAGTAAACTTGAATGACGCTGTGCCAAAAATGTCTTGTATCTGAAGTGTGGCAGAAAGTTTTTCCTTGAAAAAGTCCTGCTTCACAGCAGCGCTGGTCATGAGAAAATCATCCCTTTTCCCCTGTGCGGTGACAGATGGTCCCTGGTAGAATCCCTGCAACTGCAACCTTGTGGTTGGTGTGATCCGAAAATTAACATTATATCTCAAATCATAATTTGTACTTGAAGTACTGACATCAGCATCGGAAACCGAACCATTCAGTGAAAATCTATATAGGTTTCCGCTCAAATTGAAATTGAACCATTTGTTAACTAAAAAATTCAACATCATTTCAGCGCCAAGTGCGTGCTCTTCATTCAGGTTTTCCATCGTCAAAACACGCGTTCCGTCCTCCATAACATCAGTCACTCGGGTCATGGCATCATGGGTCAATCGATAATAGCTTTCCAGACTGATAAATGAATTGCCCAATCCTTTTTGGTAAGTCAACTCATAGGAATCCACATATTCCGGCAATAAGTCGGGATTTCCCACCCGTACGGTGTTAGGATTCATATAACTTAAAAACGGATCGAGGTCACGTGCATCTGGCCGCTGGATTCGACGGCTATAATTGATTTGTGCCTGGTCCTGTTTGCCGATTTTTCTAGACAAGTGAATCGATGGGAAATAGTCGAATCGTTTTAATTCAGATGGTAGATCAGCCTGGTCATTCTTCACGCTGCGAAAAGTATATTCACCTCGAAGACCCAACTGATAGTCGAACCCAAACAATCTATTACCATATATTCCATAGATAGATTCCAGATTCTGTTGGAACACGAGCGCGTTGGTATATTTTGGATTATCCACCCAATCGTTCAGTTCCGAATCCCATTCATTAAAGAAATAGCTCTCCTTTTCCTGGTCATTTCGCATCTGGTATCCGGATTCAAATTTTCCATTCGTTCCAATCGGCTTGGTGTAGTCAACCTGAAACCGCAATTCAGATTCCTTTCCGGGTTCCTCCGCGAAAATACGATAAGGATCAGGGTCGTTTACATTCCATTCCGAATCAGTCGCATATTGGTTGATATTTTCATTGGACCCGCCCCATTCCTTGGAATAATACAGGTAGGATGTCAATTTATGATCCTTATTGTCGAATAGCTTTTCATAGTTAATCGTAAAGCTGTAGAAATCCTCATATCGTGAATCACTTTCACTCAGTTTGTAATAAGTTTCTGTGGATGCCGGAAAAGTATATTCTTTGAAGTTTTCGTTAGATGATCGACTAAAATTGGCGTATCCGTAGTTCCCTTCTATTGATAGATTGTTTGTTTCATTCAATTTGTATCCTATGCCGCCTTTAAAAGTATAACCTTTCCTGTTGAAAGGTCCGTTTCCGCTGTGTACAATATATTTTGTTGTATCATTCTGGAAAGTGGATTGCGAAATGTCGCGTGTACCGGCTCTTGTCTCGTCCTGGAAATCCGCACCGGCAAATAATGTAATTTTGGCATCCTTATAATTAATAAGCAAGTCCCCACGGTATTTGTCGCCAGTGCCAATCGAAGTATTCACAACGCCACTTAATCCATCCAGAGCATTTTTCTTCGTGATGATATTTATAATGCCTGCTAAACCATCAGGGTCATATTTTGCTGATGGATTTGTGATAATTTCGATGTTTTCAACTGCACTTGCCGGAATTTGGCGCAATGCATCGCTTCCCTCCAATGGGCTTGGCCTCCCATCAATAAAGACAGTGTAGCTGGAACTTCCCCGTAAAGATACATTGCCATCAATATCCACCGTGATGGCTGGCACGTTTTGTAAAGCCTGTGCGGCATTACCTCCCATTGCATTAAGGTTTTCACTCACACGGACTACCTTTTTATCTAACTGGTATTCAATTGGTGAACGTTCGGCAGTAACCGTTACTTCATTCAGTTGCTCTGATGCCTCCAAAACCTTGATTTGCCCCAGGTTCACAGACGATTTATCCGGAGTGATTTTGATATTATTGACGATCACGCGTGTATATCCGATAAATTTTACCTCGGCATAAAATTGACCAAAAGGCACTTTATCTATTTCAAAATTTCCATCATCGGCGGATATCGCACCCGTAATGAGTGTGGAGTCGGGAAGCGAAAAAATAGCAACACTTGCGTAGGGTAGTGAACTATTGGATCGCTTGTCCGTTACTTTTCCTTTTACAATACCTATGTTTGAAGCGCCCCCATCCTCTTCTTTAGGTTGTTGTGCATTTATTTCAGTGATAAAAAAAAATGATACTAATGCGATTATTAAAAATGATGTTTTCATGATGCCTTTCTTTTTGTATGCCATGTCTCTTTAGATGAGCTTCCCGGAAAAAACTTGCGGTGGGGATCAAAAAAAATTACTGATACGTTTTCAGATTTTTTATAACTTAAAATCAAAAAGCCATGACAGCCATATCTAAGCAGACTTTTACATTCCTAGATGATCTGAAAAAAAACAATAACCGCGAGTGGTTCAATGTGAACAAGGAACGCTATGAAACCGCAAAAAAGGAATTTGAAGAATTTATCGATCAACTAATCGTCGGTATTTCCAACTTCGATCCCACCATCGCCCACTTCACCGCCAAAGACTGCGTATTCAGAATCTACCGCGATGTGCGGTTTTCCAAAGATAAATCCCCATACAAAACTCATTTCGGAGCACACATCACAGCAGCACCCAAAAAATCTGAAATACATTCACGAGCCGGGTATTATGTGCAAATTGCACCCGGCGATACGTTCCTGGGTGGTGGCGCCTACCTTCCTCAGAGCGACTGGCTGCAGGATATCAGGCAGGAAATAAGCTATCATGGTGATGAGTTTCGGGCCATATTGGGCAATCCTGATTTCAAAAAGTATTTTGGTGAAATGGATGGAGAGAAACTATCCAAGGCTCCAAGAGGCTACATTCCTGATCATCCGGAAATTGAATTTATAAAACATAAAAGCTTCCTTGGCATGTGTAAATGCGAAGACATACTCGTGACTTCCTCCGGCTTTCTTGCCCACTGCACTGATGCCTTCAGGGCTCTATTTCCTTTTGATGAATTTCTGAACAGAGCCATGGATTAACACTATCGGAAGCAACTAATTCATGACCGTCGCCGAGCCAGAAATATGCAGGAAAATATCCTTTGGCAAATGCTCCCAAAATGACCGTTTCCAGGTAAAAAAAGCCTCTTTTTCGAAATATTAATTCATTTTAAAATTAGTGTAAACAATTAACCTTCAATGTTTGTATAATTTAATGCTATCTATAATTTTTGCATGCTTTTAAGACATTAATGCATCAAGCCATTGAGCCAAAAGGGTGTTCGCACGGTGCGGGTTTCCTTTTTCAATTTCAATCTCTTCTTACTGCTTGTCGCAGCCTGGCTTTTTATCCCTTTCGCGATAATTTCACATTCATTTATTTCACCTTCCTCCAATTGGCAACGCGCAATGTAAATGTCAAAAGCGTCAATTCATTTTGTTCACCTAACTTTAAAAGAATTCAGCACTAAAAAAATGATTCATCCAAAGACAGAACTCAAATATATAAGCGACGAAGTTGGCTACGGCGTGTTCGCGACGGAAGATATTCCTGAGGGATCCATAACTTATGTGAAAGATAGCCTTGAAATTGTCATTAGCCCTGCAGATTTTCAACTGCATTCGCCCGAAGTAAAGGACGTCATTGAAAAATATTCCTACATTGATGAAAAAGGCAACAGGATCATAAGCTGGGATTTCGCCAAATATGTGAACCATTGCTGCGATTGCAATACCATCAGCACAGGATATGGATTTGAAATTGCTATCAGGGATATTAAAAAAGGAGAGCAGATAACCGACGAATACGGCCTATTTAATATTGAACATGAAATGAGCCTCATCTGTTCCAAAGACTGCTGCAGAAATAAAATTACTACCAGCGACTTTGAAATTTACTATAAGAGTTGGGATGAAAAGATTAAAAAGTCCATCAGTTTAATCTTCGACGTAAAACAGCCATTGCTGCCCTTTGTTGATAATAATACTAGGACTGAACTGGATATTTTAAGCGCCAATCCCGAGGCCTATAAATCTGTTCTGGCACTTAAGTACACAAAATCCAAGCATCTGAACGGGAAAAAATCCGTTTTCATGAAAGCATCCTGATCTCAGACTTTCATCAGCATATTCAGACGCCGGCTAACCACCGGCGTTTTTTTTAAAAAAAACTTTTTATAACGGGTGACCTCTTTCAACTGGATACATTAAGTATGTATCCTCCATACAACTATGATCCTAGTGAATAGGATTACTCGTAACACTCAGCCCGGGTTTTATCATTTTGTACCGTCCATCTCAATTTCACTGCATTCCAACCGCTGAATGTTGATTCATTGACAATGCCAGGATGGTATTGTATATTTAGGTAAAGTCTTAAAATAACTTCCAATGACAATCCAGTCGTATATTATAACCCAACTCGCCAACAACGCCACTACTTTCACCGCACTCCTGAATAGCGCTACTGACGAAGAATATTATTTCAAGCCTGATGAAAATTCATGGTGTATGCTCGAGGTTCTCTGTCATCTGATCGATGAAGAGGTAGAAGATTTCAGGACAAGAGTTGGGGTACTACTTGAAAACCCATCTGAACCCCTGCCAAAAATCAACCCAGTTGGCTGGGTGAAAGAGCGGAATTATATTGGAAGGGATTTTACAACAATGGTTCAGAAATTTATTACAGAACGTAACAATTCAGTAATCTGGCTTATCGAATTGAATTCGCCCAATTGGCAATCAACTCATTTTCACCCGAAGCTTGGACCCGTTACCGCGAGTTATTTTCTTGAAAACTGGCTTGCCCATGATTATCTGCACATTCGACAAATAACACGATTGCGCTACCAGTATTTACAAAAGGTAAGTCAGAATGCTTTGCAGTATGCTGGGAACTGGTGATTAATTTATTGAACAAATATTACAGCGCTTGAACTGCGCTATCATTCTGCATTTACCCTGGGTATTCAAAAAATTTCTTTTTTAGAGTTAAGTTTGGATTAATTACTACTCGAACAGTTCATTGGTTTCATCGAAAAAATTATACAAAACAGTACACAAAAAAAAATTTGCTTTAATTTAGATCCCAGTTTCGTTGTGTAAATATGCGCAACTAGTGAACTCTAGGTCGTTCAAACTAAGATACAATGGGAAAAATCGTCATTGGAAGTTACAAGCCCAAACCCGGCAAAGAAGCCATTCTCGACAGATTGGTTCATAACCATGTGAAGGTGTTGCGAAATCAGGGCTTCGCCACCTCGCGTCAGCCTATGATCATGAAAGCCGGCGATGGCACAATCATTGAGATTTTTGAGTGGGTGTCGAAAAGCGCGATTGAGGAGGCCAAACAAAACAAAGACATTATCGAATATTGGAAACAATATGCTGATGTTTGCGACATCATTCCAATAAGTCAGATCATGGAGTCAACAATTTCCTATTCGGAATTCACTCCATTTACATATTTGAAATAGTACCCTAAGGCCATATGGCCTTTTTGTTTTTTTATAGAGGATCCATAACATAGTTGTATGAAGTTTTTTAAAACTACAGTGTTACTCATAGTATTAGGCATCATTTTCATTGGAACGGGTATTATTCTTAAAGATCCCCGTCCATTCAGTTTTGGACTGGTCTGGTTGTTGATCGCTTCTGCCAAATCGATTCTATCGACGCGCGAAAAAACAAACTGATCAGCATTATAATTGCTGAAGTAGAATTCTGATTTTGAAAAGTATCGCCTACATTTATGGCATTGTTATACCCATAAATGAAAAATCATGCGACTTAAATTCATTATTCCTTTATCTCTGCTCGTTATCCTCTTTTTTAATGGTATTCTTCTTACTGAGGAAAAAGAACCGAAACTCAAAAAAATATTCACCGGAAAAGATCTGAAAGGATGGAAAGCTCCTGAAGGAAACATCTGGTGGACTGCCAAAGACGGCATTCTAACTGCCAAAAGTGATCCGGAAAAGAAAGGAACAATACTTTGGACAGAAGGTGAATATAAGGATTTTATTATCCAGGCCGACTTCAAATTCGGCCAGGGTACGGTAGATTCAGGCATATTTCTTAGGGCAGAAAGCCAACAAATACAGATCGGCGAATCGGGCTCACTGAAGCGTGATCTCACCTGTTCACCATACATACCGGGAAAAGGATACCCTGTTGAAGCGACCAATGTCCAGAAGCTTCTCAAAAAAACCGATTGGAATACCATCAAGGTGAAAGCCGTTGGCAGCGTTTATACCGTATGGCTTAATGGTGAAAAAACAATGGAATATGATTCTGATACCGCCGTCGAGAAAGGCCCCATAGGATTGCAACTCCACCCCGGCAGAGATATGGATATTGAATTCAAAAATATCCTGTTCGCCGAATTGAAATAATCGCGGAGCTATCCGGCGACACATCCCTATCATCCCGGCTGAGTTTTTCAAACTTATCCGGGATGATTTAGTTTTTAACTTCCACGGATCAATTATGGATAAAAAGCAGAATTTAAAAACGAGCGAATACAAAAGCTCGGGCTTTGGCTCACGCACCGACAATCAACCTGATAGACTTATAAATCAGGATGGTAGCGTGAATGTGAAGAAAACCGGGCTTAATTTCTTTGATCATTTCAGCATCTTTCATTTCCTCGTCACAACCAACTGGACCAAGTTCAATCTGCTTGTTATCTTAAGCTACCTTCTTCTCATAAGCTTTTTTGGTGCTATTTATTATTTTGCCGGTATAGAAAAGTTGGGCATTACAAGCGAAGGTTTTACCACCGATCTCCTCAACGCGATATATTTTAGTTCACAGACTTTCTCAACGGTCGGCTATGGCCGAGCCAATCCTCTTGCTCATGAGACCAATCTGATCGCTGTGGCAGAAATGCTCATCGGTATGATGTACCTGGCGCTTGCAGCAGGTCTGCTTTTCGCCAGGTTTTCACGACCGGTTTCCAAAGTTGTATTCAGCAAAAAAGCCCTAATAGCACCATATCGCCAGGGCAAAGGATTTATGATCCGCCTATCCAATGCCAAGACAAACATTTTGTTGGAAGTAGAAGTAAAGGTACTTTTAGTAATGGTGAAAGAGGAAAATGGCGTACGTGTACGCAAATTCAATGACCTACCTCTGGAAATGTCGAAGATTAATTTACTCGCCATGACATGGACAGTCGTTCATCCAATTGATGAATCGAGCCCCTTGTATATGATTGGCAAGGAGCAACTGGACCGATCGGAGGCGGAGTTTATGGTGTTGATTAAAGGTATAAATGATACACTTTCTCAAACCATTCATTCGAGAACATCCTATAAGTCAGAAGAAATAGAATGGGATGCCCGGTTCACGCCTATATACAAAAACCACAAAGGAGTAAGTGAAGTAGCTATCGACAAGATCAGCGATTTTGAGAAGGTGAGCATTTGACGGCCATTAAAAGTATCATCAGAAAGACTTAAAATATTACCGCTTCACCTTCGACCGGAATAATAAATTCGCCTTTAGCAAGACCGGCACCGTTGATGGCTTTTAATAAATCAGTTTCCGGCTCTTCCTCCCCGTCATCGGCCAACGGAAATGTCCCAAAATGCATCCCGAGGCTGATCTTCGAATTGACATCCATATGAACCTGAACTGCCTCCTCCGGCGAAATGTGTATGGGCGACATAAACCATTTCGGCAGATAGGCTCCGATGGGTATTAGCGAAACTGCCATTTCGCCAAATTTCTCACCGATCGATTTAAAGAATTCGCCATAACCGGAATCGCCGGCAAAGTAGATATTGCCGGATTTACTTTTAATGACATAACCGCACCATAAAGTTGCATCCCGATCAAATGTTCCGCGTCCTGAAAAGTGCTGAGCGGGCACGGCAACTATAGGAAGTCCCGAGGATAACCCTGCTTGCTCCCACCAATCCATATCCCTGGTACGAATTGAACCCAATTGATTAACAAACGCTCCAACACCGAGCGGAGTGATAATTTCCGGATCATGGCTTTTAATCAATTTTTTCAATGTGGCTACGTCAAGATGGTCGTAATGATTATGACTCAGGATCACCACATCGATTGAAGGTAAGTCTTCAAACCGGATTCCAGGCGGTCGCATTCTCTTTGGCCCAATAAATGATATTGGGCTCGTTCGCTCGCTCCAAACCGGATCAGTGAGGATGTTAACGCTATCAACCTGTATAAGAAA
The DNA here is from genome assembly GCA_041750735.1 of Cyclobacteriaceae bacterium. Lineage (GTDB taxonomy): Bacteria > Bacteroidota > Bacteroidia > Cytophagales > Cyclobacteriaceae > JAAUQL01. Next base: position 14,779 of record JBGSYX010000240.1, on the reverse strand, counting down.
GGTACTGTGATTCACGAAGGTAATCCTGATTCCTTCCACATTTCGTTCTACTGGCTTTTCACCATATTTCAATTCCATTTTTTCTGTCCACGGCCCTGGCTTGCGGTTCGTCGCCCAGCGGATCACATCAGCTAAACCCTTGGCTTGCACGTTACCTGGATTAATGAATGTTTTTCCGTTGAAATGGTCCGAAACGGGACCCTTATATTTTGGACCAGAAAAGAAATAACCGCCGAGGTTGAATATGAGAACAATAGATATAATAACAATAAATATCCAGATCATGATTTTTCGTGATTTCATCAATTGAATTTGTAATATGTATTTTAGGCTTATTTATCAACCCACACATAACTCCGAAAACAAAGGTCATGTTTCAGCGCGGGTCAATAGTCGTTTCGAATGCAATCCTGAAAATGTTCCCCCTTTTCACCCCAAAATATAATTGTTTTATTATTTCATTATCGCGATAAGCACAGGTTTTCTGCCTCTGCAAGTTTTGGTAGCAACGTTTCCCGCTTTTTCTGGTAGCGCTGCATTTCAATGAAAATGCGGTCGAGAAGCTTCACTGTCTTTTCAATATAAACCCCTTTGTTCAGCATTACGCATGCTGCGCGCTGGGCGCGCGATGCATCCGTGATCTCTGCGCGCGACGGCACTCCGCTCTTGGCCATGGTTTCCAACACCTGGGTAGCCCAGATGTCCGGGATAAAAGCCGCCTCACAGATCCGAAGGATTTCTTCCTGGATGGTTGCAAAATTTTTCCAGCCGGTTTCTATGGCAAGGTCCCCTCGGGCTATCATCACTCCTATAGGATAAGATCTCATGGCAGTAAGGATAATTCCTGGTAGATTTTTAAATGCTTTCTGAGTTTCGATTTTTAGAATTATACCAACATTCCCCTGGAGTTTCTGTATTTCTTCCAGGAGCATTTCTACATCATGGGCATCGTTGACAAAGGAATAATTCACAGCATCAGCATGCGTTACGACAAATGCCAGGTCTTCCTTGTCCCTGTCGGTAAGGCCGCTGATAGGCAGGTCAGTTTCCGGAAGGTTGATCCCTTTATCAGCGCGTAACTTACTGCCGTTTTCCTTCGCGTGTACAATTCGCACATGCACTTCTTCAGGCTGAACTTTTTCCACCTTCCCTTCAATCTTGCCATCATCAAAAAAAATGGGCTGGTTTAATTTTATGTATTGTAATATTTCCGGCATGGTACATGAAATAAAAGCTGGATGTACAAGCTCGCCTGATTCGTTTATTCGCGCATTCTCTCCGGGCGACAGATCCTTTCGCAGAATTAATAGGTCGCCGGTTTGAAGCAGCAGGAATTGTTCTTGTGGCACTATCTCCCCTGCATAAATGGCATGGGCACCGGTCTTTTTATGCTTTAATACCTTCATTTCAGTTCCAGTGGTGATATAGGCTGACTCCCTGCACAAGCCCCAAATGCCTCCGCCTTCGCGTCGGAAAATATTGATCTGACGGCTTTTACCACGTGTGTCTTTAAATGTGATGGCTGTGCCAATTTCAAGTTTCCTAAAAAACTGTTCCGGAATAGGCAGTATAGCGTCTGCGGTATCATCCGGTGGGCCAACTTCTGGCGGTGCCAACCATACCCTCGCCGCCGTGACCACCACACCAACAGCGTTTCTTTTTGGCTTGATTCGCAGCACCCTCGGCCCCTGCAACACAGCTCCCGTACGTAGTTTCGGCCCGCCCAGATCCATCATTACACGGCTTTCCTTTTCAAGTTTTGCGGTTTGCTCCCGCAGACTTGATATCATTTTTCCCCATGTCTCCTGATCGTCATGGGCGCAGTTGATCCGGGCGCTATTCATCCCAGCCTTTAAAAGCCGCTTCACATACTTTTTATCAATCGCAGCCACCGTGGGCAATGTTACCATAATCCTGGTTCTCCTCTTTTTGGAAATGCGACCGAAAAGTGCTTCTGTATTATGCGAAAAAAGCATCTTTCCTTGTTCGGAAGTTACCATGCCATCTTTGTATTCCACGACGAGATTCCCCAGCAGGTGATTAATAATTGTCTTCATGGATAGCAGGCTTTCCATAACGTGTCCCTCGATATGGGTAAGGGATGGCAAACCCATGCTGCGAAGGTGCTCCTGCAGTACGTCAATATCATAACTGCGGAAGGCCAGATAATGGATCAGGTTTCGTGCGCTGACATTATATGCCGGGTGAACACTCTCGATAATCCGCAAATGCTCTGCCTCCATACGCTCAGCTTTCTGGATAATTAAGCTGATCTGCTCATTGATCTCCCTGAGACCTTCCGAATTGAATGCCATGAATTTTACTATTTGATCAAAGATATCACCTGCGAATTCCTACTTGCAAATAAATGGTCTTTTCTCCATAATTTTTTAATTCAAAATCCACCTTAAAGACGCGTCATCAGAGTGACGCATTAACTGACTTGTTGATTCACACCGGCTTACTTTATAAATAAGTTAACATATTGCTGAAAATCCATCAGGAGCAGTTAACTTTGCAATTCCATTTAGAAGAAGTCCACAAGAATCTCATCCAATTTACGGCACACTCAAGTTGACATTGATTTTTCTGGCGTAACATTTTATTTAAATCTATGATTACTTTTCGTGAAACCGGATTGCATGATAATATTATCAAAGCAATCGATGATCTGGGATTCCAGAACCCTACTCCTATACAAGAAAAAGCAATTCCTTTTCTATTAGAGAACAAAAGAGACCTCGTCGCCCTGGCGCAGACAGGCACTGGTAAAACAGCGGCTTTTGGCTTGCCGATGATCCATCATATCGATCATAAAAACAAATCAGTTCAAGGCCTGGTACTTTGCCCTACCCGCGAACTTTGTATGCAGATCACCAATGATCTCGATGAATATTCAAAATATGTAGAAGGCCTCATTGTAGTGCCTGTTTATGGTGGCGCCAGTATGGAAAAACAAGTATTTTCCCTTAAACGCGGCGGACAAATTGTGGTCGGAACACCGGGACGTGTACTCGACCTCATCAAAAGAAAAAAACTGCTGTTGGAAAATCTACGCTTCCTCGTACTTGATGAAGCCGATGAAATGCTCAACATGGGATTCAAGGAAGATCTGGACGAAATTCTGGGTAGTACACCCGATACCAGGCAATCCATGCTCTTTTCGGCTACCATGCCGAAAGAAATTGCGAATTTGGCGAAAAAATACATGACCGATGCCGAGGAGATTTCTGTTGGCAAGGCAAACAGCGGTGCAGAAAATATAAACCATCACTACTATGTGGTGCAGGCGAGTCAGCGCTACATGGTGTTGAAGCGGATTGTCGATTTCTATCCGAGCATTTACGGAATCGTATTTTGCCGTACCAGAATGGAAACCCAGGAGGTCGCTGAAAAACTTATTCAGGACGGCTACAGCGCAGACGCGCTTCATGGCGATCTTTCCCAAGCCCAGCGCGACCATGTGATGAACCGATTCCGTCAGCGCCACCTTCAACTCCTTGTGGCAACCGACGTCGCCGCCCGGGGTCTTGATGTGAACGATCTCACTCATATAATCAATTATAATATTCCCGATGAACTGGAGGCATATATACACCGAAGTGGCCGGACTGGCAGGGCTGGTAAGCATGGAATTTCCATCAGTATCATTCATCCCAGGGAGGTAAATAAAGTCCCGCAATTGGAGAGAAAAGTCGGTAAACCATTCGAACAAAAGAGCATTCCAAGCGGCCAGGAAGTATGTGAAAAGCAACTTTTTAACCTGATCGACAAAGTGGAGTGGGTAGAAGTTGATGAATCGCGAATCGAGGCTTACCTCGATATGATTTATAAAAAACTGGCCTGGTTGCCACGTGAAGAACTTATCAAACGATTTGTCTCCGTGGAGTTTAACCGTTTTTTGTCCTACTACAAGGATTCAACGGACCTGAACGTGCCACTGTCGAAAAAAGACAAAATGCGCGAACCTAAAAAAGAATCAAGGAAAGAAAGCAACCCAAATTATACACGGTTCCATATCAACGCCGGAACCAAAAACGGACTCAGCATACTCAACCTTATCACGTTGATTAACGAAAAGACCGGCGATAAGAGCATGGAAATCGGGCAGATAGAAATTCTGAAGAAGTTCTCCTTTTTTGAAGTGGAAAAAGAAAATGAAAAGGTTGTACTCGATGCGTTTCAGGATCAGGAGTACAATGGCGAACCCTTGAAGATTGAAGTAACGAAAAACGATGGGAGTGCAACGGTAGTTCGCGCTGAACCAGAAGAATACTCAGGAAGAGGCGGTGAAGGCAGGAGGAGACGAACCGACAACTTCAGGGAAGGCGCTCCACGCGAAAGAAGAGCATACAGTTCCGGAGAACGCACAGGTGGTGGATACAAGTCGCGCGATCGAAATAGGTCGGGTGATGATTACAAGCCACGAGATCGAAATAGCTCCTCGGGGGGTGGTTATAGATCACGGGATGGTGAAAAACCCAGGGAACGTACCGGATCGAAGGAAGGTTATAAACCCAGGGAAGGCGGTTACAAACCCAGAGAAGGTAGTTACAGATCCAGGGATGAAAACCGATCGCGCGATTCAAAAGATGGTTACAAGCCACGTGAAGGGCGTTCGGACAGCCCGAGATCATCAGGTGGTCGATCAGTGAAGCCCTGGGGTAAAATGCCTGAAAAATCCAGTGGCTCCTTTGGCAAAAAAGATGATAAAAAACCAGGTGGCAGAAAGTTTGACAAACCATCGGGCAGCGCCAGGCCTGACCGAGGCGACAAAAAAAAAGATACAGGTAAAGCGCCCCGTGGCAATTTTGGAAAAAAGTTCGGTGATAATTTCAGGGAGAAATTCAAGGACGATTTCAGTTTCTAAAACTGAGTAAAACAAGCCTGAAAATACATGTGAACGGCTTATGATTCCATGGTAGAATCATGTTTACCGACACATATATCATCGTTCGTCGAAATCCTTTAGGCTAATTTTGTTTAAGGGGATGTTTTTTCATGAATCAGTGTAATTTGCAACTGCTTGCAATTACACTGGTTAAATCATGAGAACAATAAAAATTTTTGTCCTTCTTCTGTATTTCCCATCATACTTCCTTTTTGCGCAGAAGTATAATCCACAATTCGATGCCGAAGAATTAAAATTCTATCTCGGTTATCTCGCATCCGAAGAACTTCAGGGCAGACTGCCGGGCACTGATGGTGATAAGAAAGCTGCCGAATATATAAGGTCCAAATTTAAAGAGGCCGGAGTATCACTCCTCGGGGATAAGGGCTTTCAACCATTTGAAATTACCACAGGCATCACTGCCGGAAAGAACAATAGTTTTTATATTGGAGACACACTATTCTCATTAGGAACAGATTATACCCCATTGAGCTTTTCTGGCAATGGTAGCCTTCAGGCCGAAGTTATCTTTGCAGGCTATGGATTTTCAATACATTCTGATACCCTGAATTGGGACGACTATGCCGGAATGGATGTAGAGGAAAAATGGGTGATGCTGTTCCGCGCCGATCCTGATCTGGATAACCCGGCAAGTCCTTATTCCCAATACAACACCGACCGTTATAAAGTAATGAATGCCATGGATCATGGCGCCGCCGGCGTGCTGTTCATTAATCCAATCGATTTTGATGCCAGTGATCAACTGGAGCTTATAAAACCGCAAAGGGGAATTGGCGCTACCAAGATTCCGGTAGTGCAAGTGAAACGACACATTGCCGAAAAATTAATCATTAACGGTGATCCCGACTTGAAGTCCGTGGAGGAATCTTATAAGACATATCCTCAATGTCAATCATTCAGGACAAAGCAGGTGGTAAATTGCACGGTTGATCTCGTGCCAACAAAAGTCACAACGATGAATGTGATCGGAATGAAAAAAGGCAAATCCGACGAAATAATTGTACTTGGGGCGCATTATGACCACCTGGGAAAGGGCGGCGAAAGCAGTCGCGCTCCCGGTGTGAATGCAGTTCATTATGGGGCGGACGATAACGCTTCCGGCGTAGGTATGCTGATCGAAATGGCGCAACGATTTTCCAGAGAAACACCAGAAAGAACCGTCGTTTACATTGCCTTTGGCGCGGAGGAAATGGGGCTGCTCGGCTCCAGTTATTTCGTGGATCATTCGTTGATCGATCTGAAAAAAGTGAAGGCCATGATCAATTTGGATATGGTAGGGCGGCTTAATTCGGATCGTTCGTTGCTCATCAGTGGTACTGGAACTGCAACGCAAACAGATTCCCTCATTCGGATTGGCATGGATTCCACGGCATTCAGCATATCGAAATCACCCGGTGGCACAGGCCCGAGCGATCACTCTTCATTCTACAGTGCCGGAATCCCGGTATTATTTTTTACTACCGGAATTCACGATCAATACCACACACCAGAAGACATGCCGGAATTGATAAATTATAATGGAATGGTCGATTTGGGAAACAACATTTACGAACTTCTTGGGTACTATCTCAATTCGGATCAGGTCATTACCTTCCAGGAGACCCTGGAACCCCAGGGTGACAGAATGCGTCGCCGGATGAAGGTGACACTTGGCATTGTTCCTGATTTTGCAGAAAATATCCAGGGGATGGGTGTTGCCGGTGTTCGCGCCGGTGGCCCGGCCTATGCCGGTGGAATATTGAAGGGAGATATTATCAAGGCGATCGACGGTAAAGAAGTCACAAATATTTACGATTACATGAATCGCATGGGTAGCTATTCGACAGGACAACAGATCACAGTGGAAGTATTGAGAGGAGATCAGAAAATTGTATTACTAATTCAGCTTTAACAGATATGACGACCTTCAAGATTATCATTATATGGATTGCAGGCCTGATCATCACATTGACAGCCGCAGTTTACCAACGACTAACCGGTCCTACTTATCCATATCGAACTACAATCGAGCTTAATAAGCACGTTTACAAATTGGAATTTATACGTTCCGGTTCCACAAGTATGGATGCAGAAGTGATCCTGGAAATTGATGATCCTACCATTAACGCAACGCTGCACTACAGGAAATACCCAACCAATGACCCGTTTGTTGATGTGAATTTTGTAAGGGAAGATGACAAAATGGTGGCGTCGTTGCCAAAGCAACCGATGGCTGGAAAACTTGACTATTCTGTGGATATTCAATCGGGCGATGAAAAAATCAGCATTCCGTCACAGGTGATCCGCTTTAAGGGTGATGTGCCGGATTTCATCCTTGCCCCACATATTTTCTTTATGTTTCTCACCATGTTTTTCAGTAATGTCGCCGGTCTGTTGGCGGCCTTTAATTTTAGTCAATTTAAACGAATTGGAATCTTTACATTCTGGTGCCTGATTGCCGGTGGCATGATCCTGGGGCCGGTGGTCCAAAAATATGCATTTGACGAACTATGGGCTGGCGTGCCTTTTGGATGGGATCTTACTGACAATAAAACATTGATTGCATTTGTATTCTGGCTTGCTGCATTCCTGATAAACCGGAAATCTCCATCAAGAACATGGACCATCATTGCTGCATTGGTGACAATACTGATCTTCGCTATCCCCCATAGTATGTTTGGCTCGGAGCTGAATCCTGAAACCGGGAAAATTATCCAGGGACTCGTTTATACTTTTTTCAAAATGTAATAGAACGACATAGGTTGAAAAGTATTACTAATTCATTGACATTATGGTTCCTTCTGTCCAACTTTAACGAGTTGCATCGGCACGATTAGCCGATACCCCTAAACACCACTTTTAACGAAACTACCTATGGCAGGCACATTCAGATTCACTTTCGGACCATGGAATATCCATGAAGGAGCCGACGTTTTCGGCCCAACAGTACGAAACACAGTTTCTTTTGACAAAAAACTTGAGCTATATAAATCGCTCGGATTTGATGGGGTTCAATTTCACGATGACGACGCTGTGCCTGTGCTAAAAGGAAAAAGCGCCGCGCAAATTCAATCGGAAGCTTCATCTCTGAAAAAGAGACTCGATGGTCTTGGGCTTATGGCCGAATTTGTAGCTCCCCGCCTATGGGAAGACCCATTGACAATCGATGGTGGATACACCTCCAACAGTCCGGAAAGCAGAAAATATGCCGCGGATCGCACCAGGATATCGATCGATATAGCCAGAGCGCTCGGTACCGATTTGATAGTGCTATGGCTGGCCCGGGAAGGCACCTATATCAGAGAGGCAAAGGATAGTAAAGTCGCTACGGAGCGGCTGGTCGAGGCCATTAACATGATGTTGGCCTACGATCCGGCTATAAGAATATGCATAGAACCCAAGCCCAACGAACCAATGGATCACGCGTACCTTCCTACTACTGGGCATGCCCTCGCCATTGGTATGCTCATGGACGATCCAAAGCGGGTTGGCGTAAATATCGAAAGCGCTCATGCAATACTTGCAGGCCTGGATCCGTCGGATGAAATGGGTTTTGCCCTCGCGCATGGAAAACTGTGGACGGTTCATCTGAATGATCAGAATGGACTGAAATATGACCAGGACAAGTCGTTTGGCTCAGTTGATCTAAGGCGGGCATTCAACCAGGTTCGTATTCTCGACAGACATGATTATGGCAAGAATGGTGAATGGGTAGGATTGGATGTCAAAGCCATGCGCACCCAGAAAGACGATAAAGCGACGCTCCACCTGTCGAATAGTCTGGAGATGTTTAAGTTATTACTGGAAATTTCCAGAAACACTGATGATAAATTAATCGCCGAGTTTGTGGCTGAAAGAAACTACGAGGGTCTGGAGCTTTATATCATGAAACATCTCATTGGTCGAAGTTAGCGCCGTGCTTATTGATAAAAGGTTCACAGAATATTAATTCGAAGGTCAGAGGTTGGCCTTTATGATATATTGAGTATGGAGAAAACGGGGTAAAGTGATTGAGAAATATGCGCGATTCAGATTGGATTGTTTTTTTACCGACCATTCAGTTGACATCCGTACTCAAAATCGCTTTTTACTTTCCCGATTAATTAGCTTTTTTACAAATTCTAATTAATCAAAATACGATCTCATATGTCATTGATCCTCGTCGGCTTTTTAGTTTACCTGGCTGTAGTACTTCTGATTGGATTTCTGACTTACAATAAGAATAAATCTCATAGTGATTTTATCCTCGGTGGCCGCAGAACAAGTGCATGGGTAATTGCCTTGGCGGAACGGTCTTCGGGTGAATCTGCCTGGCTGATTCTTGGATTACCCGGGCTGGCCTATGCTTCAGGCCTTATAGGGATGTGGGATGCACTGGGGTGTGTTATTGGCATATTTCTATATTGGTACCTCATCGCCACAAAGCTCCGACGGACCTCTGAATCCAACGAATCTATAACGCTTCCCGGGTATTTTGCCCAGCATTTTACAAGTCTGCAAAAACCCTTGCGACTTACCGCCACCATCATTATTATCTTTTTTTTCACCTTCTACCTGGCCGCTCAGTTCAACGGCGCCGGAAAAGTACTCTTTGTAACCTTCGGCATTCCGAGTGTTTACGGCATTCTCATTGGCACCGTTATTATAGTAATTTACACCATGTTGGGCGGATTCCTTGCAGTAGTATGGACCGATATGGTTCAGGGCATTCTTATGTTTGGTGCGCTGGTAATCTTACCAATTGTGGGCTTTGTGGACATCATGGAGAACCATAAATCGCTGCATACTGCGATGACCGAGGCTGGAATTAATCATGCCGATATCACGGGTGGACAGACAGGCTGGGCGGCATTTGCTGTTATCCTGAGTGGTTTGAGTTGGGGACTCGGATATATGGGCCAACCACATTTGCTGACAAAATTCATGGCCATTGACAAGGTAGAAAACATTAAAATCAGTCGGAGAATAGCATTTATCTGGGCTGTTCCGGCTTTTACCGGTGCTATGATGATCGGATTGCTGGGATTAGTTTACTTTAAGCAAGGCGCATTTGCTGATACGGAATTTATAATGCCGCAACTCGCCACCAAACTACTTCCAGGTTGGATCGCGGGCATCGTGATTTCGGCAGCCATCGCGGCCATGATGTCAACGGCAGATTCGCAATTGTTGGCCATCTCCTCGTCGGTGATTGAAGATATTTACCACAAATTCATGGGCAAGGACACAGTGAACGAAAAAATACTTCTCCACCTCAGCCGAATAATCACTATTGTTGTCGGAGTGCTGGCGTTTGTTATTTCCGTTACTTCCAAAAAACTGGTATTTGCCATGGTTTCGTACGCATGGGCCGGATTAGGGGCAGCATTTGGACCGGCCATGTTGCTTACATTATGGTGGAAGAAAACGACTGCAAAAGGTGTTCTTGCCGGGATGATTGTAGGCACCGTTGTGACAATAGCCTGGACGAGCATTCCTGAACTGGAGCGCGTGGTGTCCTCCCGATTTACCGCCTGGATTTCGGCATTTTTCACCATTATCATTGTCAGTCATTTTTCAGTGAAAGATAGAGCAGAAGAATTGAAGTAATACTAAATTGCGTAACACTAAAAGACAATTAATTCACATAGCATCATACACCCAGCATCAATGAATGATCGCATCATAGCCATCGCCAATTTCCTCATACTTGTAGCCGTGATCGCGGTGAACGGTATGGCAAACGCCCTTCCGATTAACGGCCACACCACTGGCGAACTTTCCGACATGTACCCAAACCTGTTTGTCCCTGCTGGAATCACCTTCTCCATATGGGGTATCATCTACTTATTGTTGATCGTATTCGTGGTTTTTCAGTTGATAGAAGCCTTCAGAAGAGGTTCTGGCTCAAAGATTTTTCATGCAATTGGTTATTGGTTTTTTGTGGCTGGAGTGGCGAATATTTCATGGATTCTTGCCTGGCATTATATGCATCCTGTTTTGTCGCTTGTGGTGATGATCGTGTTGCTTGCTTCGCTGACAATCATCTACATGCATCTTGATTATTTGAAACCTGATTTGCGACGTACCGAAAAGTTCTTTGTCCTTCCTTGTTTCAGCGTTTATCTCGGATGGATCACCGTGGCGACGATTGCCAATACCACGGCAGTCCTGGTACATTTAGGTTGGAAAGGCGGCGGCATTGACCCCAGCTTCTGGACTATCCTAATGATCTCCATCGCCACCATTATGGGCCTGTACCTCATCATGAAAAAGAATGACTGGCTTTTTGCGCTAGTCATCATTTGGGCTTTACTGGGTATTTTTCTAAAACAAAATGCCGCCGAAGAGCATCACCGGGGTATCATTGTGGCAGTTGTTACCGGAATGGCACTAAATGGTGTTGGTATTTTTGTGCTTTTAATCAGTAAATACTTCAGGAAGGCTCAGTAGGTTTTCGTCATGTCTGTGGGAACTACGATGATGTAATCAGCCTGGTTAAGGTAAGCTTCCTCAACCTCTTCCAGCGAATCCTGCTCAACGACGGCTATGGTGCGAATCTTCAATTCCGGATTCAATTTTTTCAGGTACCATACTATACCCTCATTGTCCTTCGAGTGGAACGAACCATTAATATGGTAGAATATTCTATCTGAAATTAGGTTCTTTGAAATGAAATGTGCCATCGTCGCGTCTTTGATTGCCTGGGCCTCAATCATCGATTGTCCGCCATGGGCTGAAGGCATCTGGCCGCCCATCATCTCAGCCATCTCCTTATATGACGGCAGCTCAAAGTCAACTGTTACCGGAAGCGGAGCGATGAATTGCTTAGCCATAATATCTACTTTTTCAAGGCCGGAAAGGCCATCCCTCGAAACGATACTTGCATAACGGCGTGGAATATTGGTGGCTATAAAAGGCATCGCATTGTCTTTGGCAAAATTCACCAACGGCGCATAATCCGTTTTGTAATTTGACCATACTTTACCCTCCTTAATCAGGTGTTCTTCCTTAATCTGACCGCTGAGGTATTCGTCAAGTACAAGTTGGGCATCGGCTTCAAACATTTCAGCACCGAGGACTACAGCATTGTTCTTCGCCGTCGCCAGACTTTTCAGTACCTGCAACTTCAGCCAGTGACACATGGAATTATTGTGCAATTCACCAAAAAAGACCACGTCGGCCTCACTTATTTCCTTGATCATTTTGTCGTAATCAACAGATTTACCCCTATCGCTGTTAAAGATGCGGTAGGCTGGTTTCGAATCGAATGCGCCCCAGATTGCGATTGCCCCGATTAGTATCATGGTTCTGAAGGTGGAAATTGTTTTCTTGTGCATATACATCATTATTAAATAGTTATTCATGGAAAGATTTATCGGATAAATGTAAAAAACATACTGATTGCATAAAATTTACTGGAGATTTATCGTTACAAAAGTGGTTGCCATTTTTATCATCATTTATTTATCCGGAATTTCAATGAAGAAATACAGCTTTTTGATAGTCACAATGATTCTCTCTGGCATCTTTTCTCTTGCCGAAGCGCAGGTTATAGGCAAGATATTTCCCAACATGGAGACATCTACTGCCGATGGGAAAAAAGTAAATCTGCCCATTGATACTCATGGAAAATTCACACTTCTCGGCATGGCCTTTTCCAAAAAATCAGAGGACGAACTGAATACCTGGATTGAACCGGTCTTCTGGAAATTTATCAATAAGCCAGACGGTAAAATGGACCAGCTTTTTGGTAATCAGAGTTACGACGTCAATGCCTATTTTGTGCCGATGTTCACCGGAATCAAAACAGCAGCTACAGGAACCGCTAAAAAGCAGGCGTTGAAAAAAATGGATCCGCGGCTCATACCCAGTATACTTTTTTACCAGGGTAAACTTGAACCGTATAAAGATGCGCTGGATTTTCAGAAAAAAGACATCCCCTACTTTTTTGTACTCGACAATGACGGTAAGATCATTTATGCCACATCCGGTATTTATACAGAAGAAAAAATGAGTGAAGTAGAAGAACTACTGGCTGAATAATCCTTCCTGAAAAGCGGTTAAATTCCAGCGAATCACCTCCATTTGTAATTCTCAACAATCCTTGTTTACTTGGACATATTGACGTGCGCTGATGCGAATTTTATTATTGAACATTATCCTTTTCACTGCCTTCTCCTGTGCCTCCGGGCAAAAGGAGAAACAGGCTGTTGTGATTGTCGAGGCCGATTCACTTGTCGAAGAAAATTACCTGTCGCAGTTGGAGCAGGATCTCATCGGGGTGTGGGTAAATGAATCGATGCGCGTGTGGGTAAGGTCCTACAACCATTCCGATACATCATTCATTGTGGACATCAACGAAGAAAACTGGGATCTGAAAATGACGATAAAACCCATCACTACCACCATCAATGCCGATGGCACCTACAGTTCAGAATTTCGCAATTCCTTCGATTCGCTAATTTACATTCCGGAAGGCACCTGGCTTCTTGACGGGGATTCATTGATTATGGAAGACCGTCAAGACACCTATAAATACCAGGTGTTCGTTGATGGGAACAGGGCAGAATTCAGAAGCATCGTTGATTGGGACGGAGATGGTGTTGCTGATGATGAATACTTTGGCGTACAGCGAAAAATTGCCGAAAACCCATAGAACACTGCCTGGGTAAACAGTATCTTTGAACGTTTATAAAAATTGATACCAAATGGATATGAGAAAATTTAGAATTATCGGTGTCTTGGCGCTGTTAGTAAGTATAGTCATTGTCATGTCATCGGCCTACCAGGTGATGCCTACCGGTGTACGCATCACGGTACTGAACAAAATGGGAAATCCTGTTGAAAACGCTAAAGTCACTCTTTTTGCCAATGAGGCAGATTATGAAAATGAACAAAATGCCGTGGCTGGTCCAGTATTTACCGATGAAAAAGGCAGGGTGACGATCAAAAATCTGGACGAGGTGCAGTATTATGTGCAGGTGGTAAAAGGCGACGAGTCGAACATTGGTGAAGCTGAAAAGACTGATAAACTCGAAAAGAACAAGATCAATAAGTTCAATATAATCATTGAGTAAATTCATTTCATCCCAGGGTCGTGTCATCATCGGCCAGTGCATTCTTTTTGGGGGAATTGCACTTTTTGTCGGGGGATGGCTGGTTCTACGGTCAGATCCGGCTAACATTTTAGTCGGTAACCCACCTGTGGAGCTAAGGCCGGAAATATCCATTGCCGATGAAAGGTCAACAATAGGCTCCAAGGAAAATCCCCAAGCAAGAGCGGCCTACAACATGGCCCTGGTAGTTGATCCAAAAACCGGAACACTTCCTAACCAAATCAAGCGGCGTGAATTCTTGTTCTCGACAACCCTGCCAACAAAACAAAGGTCGCGCTTAAATTTACGCAGCGGTGAGACCGCTGAAGAAAACTGGCGGTCTATTGGCCCTTACAACAAAGGTGGCCGAACCCGGGCCCTCGCCATCGATATTTCCAATGATAACATATTGCAGGCTGGTGGGGTAAGCGGAGGAATGTGGCGATCAGAAAACGGAGGGGACTCATGGGTCAAAACCACAGTTCCCGGGAGCATTCACAGTGTCACCTGCATTGCACAAGATACACGCAGTGGAAAAACTAATACCTGGTATTATGGCACAGGAGAGTTTACATCGAACTCTGCCAACAAAGGGAATGCTCCGTTTCGCGGTGACGGTGTCTTCAAATCGACCGATGGTGGAAAGTCTTGGAATCAGTTACTCTCAACTGCTGAAGGCATCCCCAACAATTACAACAGCCAGTTTCAGTATATCTGGGAAATTGTCACAAATCCATTTAATCTGATACAGGATGAGGTGTATATCGCCACAGTAGGAGCCGTTTTTCGCTCAGTCGATGGTGGAAATACC
>JBGSYX010000239.1:0-1721 GCA_041750735.1 Cyclobacteriaceae bacterium | reverse complement strand
CCTTCATAATCTTCAAAGAGGCCTGGTTAAACTGTGACTGGGAGAAAGCAAGGATGGGCACTCCCATTAAAGACATGATTAAAAGCATTTTACGCATATCAAGCAGGTTTAATTCTATTTATGAGTCTTCATTTTTAATCGTACTAGAGGATTTCTTTATCTATCTCGGAAGGCGCAGGTACTATGCCCGATTGCTTTACATATTCCTTTATAAAATCTTTAACAATTTCAGGGTGTTGGAGGGCAATGTTATACTTTTCAGAAGGATCTTCATCAATATTGAATAATAGAGGAGGATCATGGTTTACAGGCTCTCCTTGTGAATAGGAAGGATGTGTTATGAAATGTGCCTTCCATGAACCCTTTCTGATAGCGTACAGGTTTTTGTTTATGTAGTAATAGACTACATTGCGCACATTATCCGCGTTATGTAACAGGATATCTGAAATGTCTACTCCGTCAATTTCTATATCTTTTGGAAGGTCTGATCCCGATAGCCTGACAAAAGTGGGCAAAATGTCCATTGTAGTTGCGAGGGCAGTAGATGTTGTATTTGCCTTTATCTTTCCGGGCCACCATGCAATGGCCGGTACTCTCATTCCCCCTTCGTATGTGGAATTTTTGCCTTCATAAAGAATTCCTGCTGATCCACCTCTTTGGGATTGAGTCAACCATGGCCCGTTATCGCTTGTAAAAAGGACAAAAGTATTCGAATCTATTTTGAGATCTTTAAGTGTTTTAAGAATCTGACCAACGCTCCAATCCAGCTCCTCCACGACATCACCATATAGCCCCCTTTTACTTTTGCCCAAAAACCCGGGAGATGCCAGCAAGGGTGTATGAGGGTTATTGTTAGCATAATATAAAAAGAAGGGTTTGTCTTTATTTCTCCTGATATAGCTAATTGCTTCATCCGTGTATTGTTTGGTTAAATAAACCATATCTGGATTCTCATCAATCACGGCATCATTTCTATATAGTGAACACCAGCGTCTTCTGCCTGTTACCTCCGGGTTATTATTCACAGGTTTGGCCTCATCAGGGGTGGTATTGGCCTTTGTCAGAACGGTTTGATGATGATCAATTCCATACCAGTAATCAAATCCCTGGTTTACTGGAAGCAGATGCGGCATATGACCCAAATGCCATTTCCCGATTATTGCAGTTTCATAGCCTTGATCCTTAAGTATCTCAGCGATTGTGACTTCACTAAGAGGCAATCCACTCAAAGAATTCTGAAGAAATACGACCCCTTTATTACCAATTGGATCTTTTGTACCATAGACCCCGGTTCTTACACCCAATCTTCCGGTAAGCAAAGCAGCCCTGCTGGGAGAACTAACAGCCGCGCCAACATAAAATTGGGTAAAACGCATACCTTCTTCTGCCATTTTATCAAGGTTAGGAGTGAGAATTGTTGGATGCCCATAACAACCCAGATCTCCATATCCAAGGTCATCAGCAAAAACTATAATAAAGTTAGGCTGAGACGATTGTGCCTGTGCAATTAATGCATTGGCTGACAAAGCGGCCAGTACACCCAGGTTAATCCTGTTGTAAGGTTTCATTGGATCTCTATTTTTGAAATTTCTTAAAATAATCCCAGAAGAGCTCTGCGATTATTATTGGATCATTCTTGCCATTGGGATATCTGTGTTCAAGATCCTTGATAAGAGAGAACCGGAACATATTGTTTGCGGACCCTTTATTATTATCAAACT
>JBGSYX010000238.1:0-3686 GCA_041750735.1 Cyclobacteriaceae bacterium | reverse complement strand
GTCATTTCGGAACCACAGTGTGGGCAAAACGTGCAATTCTGATGCTTCAGGCCCCCGGTTGATTGCAGTGATCTTCACCAGGATGTCATCAGGACCCGCTTTGGCGTATTCTACAAAAACATCAAAATAACGGTCTTCATTAAATACTCCTGTATCGAGCAGTTCATACTCCATCTCTTCGCGCGAACGGTGGCCATTTACCCGCAAAAGTTCTTCATAAGGATAAGCTTTCTGGGGGTACTTGTAGAGAAATTTCATGTATGAATGAGTAGGCGTACTGTCGAGGTAGAAATAATACTCCTTTACATCTTCTCCATGATTGCCCTGGCTGTTGGTGAGACCGAATAAGCGCTCCTTGAGAATGGCATCCTTTCCATTCCATAGTGCCAATGCAAAGCAGAGGCGCTGCTTATCGTCGGAAATGCCGGCGATTCCATCTTCCCCCCATCGATAGGCGCGCGAGCGCGATTGATCGTGTGTAAAGAAGTTCCATGCGTCGCCGTTTTCGCTGTAGTCTTCCCGTACGGTACCCCATTGTCGTTCGCTTAAATAAGGCCCCCACTTTTTCCAAAGGACCTTGTTCTCGCGGGCCTCAGTTAGTCTTGATTTTTCCATATTCTTTTGCCATTGGCATGTTTATAATTATGCAGTTACCTCATTGTCGGAATTAATCCAACTAACAAATAGTTTATAGCCTATCGACATGATGATGGCGCCGGTAAAAAGCCCGATAAATCCAGAGAAAATGAATCCACCGATGACACCTATGAAAATTACCAACATGGGTACCGGAGCGCCTTTGCCGAGTAATAGCGGCTTAAGTACATTATCGGAAAGGCCTGCTATGAAAAGCACTACGGTCCATATTATCGCTGTCGTCATTCCCTGTTCGGCAAATAAATATATGATGATGGGCAATGTCACGAAGATCACGGGTATTTGGAGCACACATAACACAAACACCAGCACGGTCCATATACCTGCGAAAGGAACGCCGGCAAGCATGAAAATGATTCCATGCAGCAAGGCAAGAATAAGAGCTACACCTATAATTCCTTTTACTACGCTACCGACCGTCTTCACGGTGGTATCGGCAAATTCGTCGCCCCTGTCGCCGGCCAGTTTCCTGAAAAATTTACGGATCGATAATCCCACATCTGGAAGAACTAACAAAATCCCTGCAATGATGAAGGCGACAACGATTTGGATGACAGCGCTCGCTGATCCTAAAATTCCTCTGAATACGGTTTTACCAATGTCTGTAAGCTGGTCCTGATATTTCACAATGGTCTGCTCCAGGTTGGCAGAAGCTGCTTGCCAAAGACCATAAAGTTTATTTCCCACGATCGGCCATTCTTTTACGCTCTCATTGGGTGGCGGTATTGTCAGATTACCTGCCGTGTACATTGCTTTAAGGACCTTTGCTTCCTCCACAAGCGAGCCAATTAAAAATCCGGTTGGAACTACAATAATGAGAAACATGGTGCCCACGATGATAGTTGAAGCCAACTTTGGCCTTTCGCCCATTTTCTTTGACAGACCCGTATGCAATGGAAGCATGGCAAAAGAAAGAATAAGGCTCCAGAGGATGATGCTTACAAAAGGCATCATGATCATCAGGCACCAGCCTACGATCAATATGAGGATGAATAGCCGGATAATGGTGTCGTAAACAGCGATGTTGGATTGGTTTTCTTTCATTTGCTTATTATGGTTAAGTGGGAATAGTGAAAAAATCGTTTCGTCAGAATCCTTTTTAAATTACAGAAAATAATGATTTGTGACTGAAGATAAGGGTAATATTAATTGGTTTCAATCCGGAATCCCGCTGAATTTTACCGTTAATAATTTCACCCTATAACAAATCCCTAAAAATGCAGGAAGGATGAAAGCGGTGGTCGATGAAACTGCAATGCCGGTTGTGAAAAAGAGTGCCGCTAAGGGTAAATTCCGCTCGACGATGCCTGAAAATACGGACACTTTTTTGTTGCAATTTCAGATACCAACTTGCGAGAAAAAATCCGGATTATGTCAATAAAACGCGGGAAAAGTGGAAACCACAATAAATCTGGGTGAGTTGGAGTAATCACTCTAAAGCTATTACCCGAAGAACACTCACGTTTTCGATGCCGTAATGTGGGAGAAGATTGATTTCAGTGAGCTGGGAAAGTTGTTTACAAAACCATATGGTTGAATCCAATGACCAATTTTAAATAGAAGAAGAAAAATTGGTAGAAAATAATCATTTTAAATTGTACTGAAGCACCATCACATTCATCGTTGTCATTTGCTTATTGGTTAAACTTTTATTATATTTTATACACGATTAAGCCACACTGTTCATCTACCAGGGATGTTAAAACCCGAAATTGAAATATTTATCGGTTATGACAACCGACTTTTTTATGATGCTTTGACAAGCCTAATATCCTCCAAGGATCAATATAAGGTCTTGGGTGGTTTAGAAAATGGGGATAATGTCCTTGAACAATTGAAATTGAATCAGGCTGATGTCATTTTGATTGAACTTGAATTCCCAAATAAAAAATCGATAGAATACCTTAAAACCCTTAATACGGAATTTCCTGATCGAAAAGTATTATTGATCGCACCCATTTGCCATAACGGAAATACAAGTATAGTTATCGAGACTGGTATATGCGGATTTATACTGAAAAAATGTAATAGGGAGGACCTATTTAACGCTATTGAGCATGTCGTAGAGGGCAAAAAATATTACTGTTCAAACATCACACAACATATTCTCAAAGAGTACCACAATCTTAAGGAAAGAGATAAACAATTGTTGTCACATCGAGAAACACAGATACTTCAAAAACTTGTCAACGGTAATTCCAACAAAAAAATAGCCTTCGAATTAACCATTAGTGAATCCACCGTGAAAACACATCGAAAAAACTTGATGAGTAAAGTCGGTGCTTACAATCTGCTTACACTTGTCCGCTATGCCTGTCGTAATAACCTTATTGAACATGGCAGGGATACATTTTGTCTGAGTTGCCCCTATAAATAAACAACTGACCCTCTAACACTACCTAAAAAGTTGAGTTCCACTCATACTTTCGTGTATATGATATATGCCTAAGAATAATTCCCGGCGCCATATTTGACAGAAAAGGCAGACTTTTTTGGGGTTATCAATCAGCTTTTGCTGTATTGTTTAAAATCTGATTTGAATTTACTTTTACTATCGATTCTTGACCATAACGGTCATCTGAGAAAACCCCGCCTATTTGCTTATTCAAGTTTGTACGATGGATGGCTAACACAATCGCAAGCAATTCGCGATAAAATACACCATCTGGTTCATATCAAAATTGGTCAGTATAAAGCTGCTGAATGTGTGGCGGTAGCGCTGACTTGGATGACCGTGAACCAGATGGATTAAAACCAGAGATGCAATTATAAAAGCCAAGGTTTCCGAAGACCGGCTTTTCCTTCTTGCATATCGAAATTTGTTGGAAAAACGATTCATCGTATAAACGGAATTGCCTCAGGGTAACTGAGAGGGATTGTTTGAAAAGTTAGGGTGTGTTTGCTCTCGCTTTCCAAATGATGGATTTTCTATTCGAAAAATGAAAGTCTATTTATTTAAAACAAGAATTATAATCAATTAAGCATTTAGTCATGAAAAAATTAATGAATTTATTATTGATGACATCAGT
>JBGSYX010000237.1:0-2573 GCA_041750735.1 Cyclobacteriaceae bacterium | reverse complement strand
TCTTTGACATGAACATGCCCGGCGCGCACTGGATAAGCGCGCTGCTGGGTTCAGTTTTTGGATTTTCAGACCCGGGTTATAGAAGAGCTGACATATTTTTCCTGACTCTCACCCTGATATTAATATTCCTGTGGCTCCGATCCTTCGGAAATTTGTATGCGTGGGGAGCAGCGGTAACATTTGGATTGTTGTATCAAGGATACGGTCCCGGAATGAGTTTGCAGCGGGAATTCTTAATTATCCCCTTTTTATTGCTCGCGTTGATTCTTTTTCCTAAAAGTGAAACTTCTAATAGTAAAGTTCGATATTTCATTGTTGGACTGGTATTAGCCATTACTACCCTTATAAAACCTGTATATGGAATAATGACTATTTTCATAATTCCCTTCCTGTTTTTTTTCACGAATTTCAGGGGTAACCGGTTTATTGACCTTGGTATTTTCCTCACAGGATTCGGATTACCACTGGCCATATCATTATTTTATCTGGCAGAAAACAATGCCCTGACCCAATTCGTTGAAATTTCAACCCGATATTGGCCGCTTTATACAGCCATTGACGGTAATTTAGCAATAAATTCTGGCAAATCGCTTTTTATCCGATTATGGGAAGGACTGTCAGGAATTGGGAAACCGGGAATTTGGCTGGTGCCCACCTTGATAAGCCTTTTTAATAGTTTATTGCAAAACAGAGATAAATCAGAAAACTGTACAAAATTCTTCCTTATGGGTGCAGCATTGATTTCCTGCCTCGCATCCGTGATAATTTCAAACAAGTACTGGGAATACCATTGGATTCCTTTTATCGCATTTTTAATAATGCTGAGTTTTTCAGGATTAGCGATATCTAAGAATTCCCCCAAACATATTCCAACCTGGATTATCCCAACGGTACTTCTCGCAGCCATTCTTGTGACGATCCGCCCCTCAAATGAATTCTTATTACAAATACGAGGCCAGACGTTACCGCCTCCTCAAGGTGGAAGAGTGGATGAAATTTCCAGATACTTAAACGAAAACCTCATGCCAGGGGATACCGTTCAACCATTGGATTGGTCAAACGGTGCAGTTCATGCCATGCTTCAGGCAAATGCAAAACCCGCCACACGGTATTTATATGATTTTCACTTTTATCACCATATATCCAATCCAGAAATTCAGTTTCTGCGTGAAGACCTGATAAACAAACTAACCATTTCCCGCCCGAAGGTCATAATACAATTTGTAGATAACCGCCCCCGGGTAAATGGACCGGACACCACCCGTGATTATCCACAACTTGAACAATTTATCTCTAAAAACTATTACCTGGATAAAAACAGAAATGGCTATTTATTATGGATGAGGAACAATTGATCAGTTTGTACAATCTTTGAACAATCCTCTAAACTAGAATGTATAATCAAATACATATAAAATAAAATAGTCCAGGGACCCATATGAAGACTTTCCAAAAATCTACTTTGATAACAATATTAGGCACAGCGTTGATTTTGTTGACAGGCTGTCAGAGTCAGGCAGCTTCAACACCATCAAGTACTGCTGATGCCGCAACCATCCAGCAGCAAAACCGTCTAATTTTTGAAGGGGCGGCAGTACCAGTCCAAAATGTAACTCTTACATTTCCTACGAGTGGAATCGTGGATGAAGTTCTTACGGGAGAAGGCGATAACGTGAAAGAAGGAGATGTGATCGCCAGGTTGAGAGGACTGGAACGCCAGAAAGCCGCAGTGACTTCTGCACAGGCAGAATTACTTTCAGCTGAACAATCCCTTAACGATTTGAAGAAGAATTCCAATGTAGCTAGAGCTGATGTTCAGCTTAAGCTGGCGCAGGCAAAAAAAGCCTTGGACAAAGCTATTGAGAACCGGAATTATAAAAATTACAAACGTGCTGACCAGTGGTATATAGATCAATCACAGGCAGATTACATTTTGGCCCTTAATGACTTTAATAACGCAGAAACGGTTTGGAATAATTGGAAAGATAAAGATGAAACAGATCCAAACCGGGCTTTCGCTTTGCAGAATTTCGCGGCTGCCCGTAAGAAAGTGGAACAGGCTGAAGCAAATTACAACTACGTTCAAGGTGCTCCGCTTGAAGCCGACGTTCAGATAGCCGAAGGGGAACTGGTTGTTGCCAAAGCAAATTATGAAAACGCTCAGAAGGATTGGGAACTTGTCAAAAATGGTCCCAACCCTGATGACCTTCAATTAGCAGAAGAACGCCTTGCAAATGCCAACGCCCAGTTGGATGCCGCCAAGGCCGGTCTTGAAGATCTTGAATTACGAGCTCCATTTTCGGGTACGATCGTTTCATCCAACTTGAAAGTTGGAGAACTTTCCACTATCGGCAACTCCTCCGTTATTCTTGCCAACCTGGCTGAGTTTTTTGTGGAAAGCAACGACCTGACAGAACTAAATGTCACCCGCATATCCGAAGGTCAACCAGCCATTGTAAATTTTGACGGGATTTCAGATCTGACCATACCCGGGGTTGTTGAACGAATTAGTCCCCTCGGCAAGGATAACCAGGGCGATATTACATTCAATGTGACCATCAAATTAAAGGAAC
>JBGSYX010000236.1:0-4728 GCA_041750735.1 Cyclobacteriaceae bacterium | reverse complement strand
GAGCCTGTCACCAATGGCAAGTGCCTTTGGAAAGTAAAAAGTACCCATGAAATCGCCGGCGAGACAGGTGTGTCCACCAAGCCTGTAAGCGTGTCCGCTTTCCGATTCACCGTAAATCCTGGGTTTGTAGGGCATTTCCAGGCAGTCGGGCATGTGAGCCGAAAATGACACGTCGAGCATTGCAGTTTGGAAGCCGTTTGCCCGGATAACATCCTGAACTGTGGCTAACAGATAACCGGTTTGCCAGCCAATCGCTTCACCGGGTTCGGCAATCACTTCCAGATCATATTTCTTTTTGAATCTCCTGACGGTATCGACGAACAACGGAATGTCGTAATCTTTCCTTGTGAAATGATGTCCCCCGCCAATGTTCAACCATCGGACTTGTCTGAGGTGTTTGTCAAAATTCATTTCCACTTTTTCCAGTGCGTGTGCCAGCGAGTCGGAATTCTGTTCACATAAGGCATGGAAGTGAAGTCCGGTAATGTTATCCGGCAATTCGTCAGGCATATTTTCGGCGATGATGCCAAGCCTGCTGCCCGGGATGCACGGGTTATAAAGATCGGTTTCTACTTCCGAATATTCAGGATTGATTCGCAGTGCAATTTTTAAGCCTTTTTGAAGGGCCCGTTTGCCGAACCGTTCATACTGATTCCATGAATTAAAGGTAATGCGACTGCTGATATTGGTGATCTGTTCGATCTCACTGTCGAAATAAACTGGCGCGCAAAGATGGGCCGGTTCGCCGAATTCTTCATGGCAAAGCATGGCTTCGTGAAGTGAACTCGCTGTAGCGCCATCGAGGTATTCCTTGATCAGAGGAAAAGTACTCCACATGGCGTATCCTTTCAGGGCACACAATATTTCAATCCCCGCTTCCTGCTTTATCCTCCTCAGTAATTCCAGATTTCTGATCAGGAGCTTTTCATCTAAGATAAAACAGGGCGATGGAATGCCATTCAGAATGCTTTCCGCAACAGGATTACTCATAATCACTGAACGCCAGTTTGCCGTTTACAATTTCATTCCACGGCAGCCCGTATTTGCCGATTTCTGCCATGAATGGATCAGGGTTAAACTCTTCCACGTTATAAACTCCCGGCTTCATCCAGGTGCCATTCATCATCAGCTTGGCGCCAAGCATCGCCGGCACGCCGGTTGTATAAGATACGCCCTGAGCCTTTACATCCGTCCACGCGTCCTGATGTTTGCAATTATTCCAGACGAAATAGGTTCGCGGTTTTCCATCCTTCATACCTTTGATCTGGCAGCCTATGGAAGTTTCTCCGGTGTAGTTTTCACCCAACTCAGCAGGCTCTGGCAATACAGCTTTTAAAAATTGCAGGGGGACGATGTCCATGCCCTGGTATTTTATCGGTTTTATGCTGGTCATCCCTACGTTTTGGAGTACCTGGAGGTGCGTGATATAGGCCTGGCCGAATGTCATCCAGAACCGGGCGCGTTTTATTGTGGGTATATTTTTAACTAACGATTCCAATTCCTCGTGATACAGCAGGTATGATTCGCGGGGGCCTACGTTTGGGTAGTCTATTGGCATGTGTATGGACATAGGATCAATTTCAATCCATTGGCCATTAAGCCAATATTTACCTTTCTGCGTTATTTCCCTGATGTTGATCTCAGGATTGAAGTTGGTGGCAAATGCTTTTCCATGATCTCCGGCATTGCAATCAATGATATCGAGGTATTGAATTTCGTCGAAGTGGTGTTTCAATGCATAGGCAGTATAAATGCCTGAAACCCCAGGGTCAAATCCACAACCGAGCAATGCCATGAGTCCGGCCTTTTTAAAACGATCCTGATAATCCCACTGCCATTTATATTAAAACTTCGCAACGTCTTTGGGCTCATAGTTGGCCGTGTCGAGGTAGTGTACACCCGTTTTCAGGCAGGCTTCCATGATGGTGAGGTCCTGGTACGGCAGGGCAACATTGATAACCAGTTGGGGTTTGAATCTGGTGAACAGTGTCACTAGTTCCACGACATTATCGGCATCCACCTGGGCGGTTGACAGATGGGGCGCTCCGATGGATTTAGCTATGGCATCGCATTTTGATTTGGTACGACTTGCCAGTAGAATTTCCGAAAATACATCCTTTTCACGTGCGCATTTGTGAGCGACTACGCTGCCAACGCCACCGGCGCCAATGATTATCAGTTTTCCCATAGTTTTAAAGTCTTTAAGTAGTAAGGTTATTGTGCTGCAAAAGTATTAGTTTAAACTATTCTATACATTTTTTACTTTTAATTCTTTATTTGGTTTTAAAATCCACGAATCACCATGAATACCAGAAGAAATTTTCTCATTACCTCCTCACTTGCCGCTCTTGGTTCTACCGTGTCGTTTACTGCTATTTCAAAGGAGAAACCAAAGGAAATCACGGTTACCCCCGAGTGGAGGAACCAGCAGTCCGGTATGTCGTATCGTATGCTCGGCCGGACCGGCCTGATGATCTCGGAAGTCGTCAATGGAGGAGACCCTGTTTCTACGAAGAATACACGCCCGGCAGAAGTAGCCATGGAGCGAGGTCTGAATTACTTAGATATGGCGCCGGCTTACGGCAATGGTGAATGTGAAAAAGGGTATGCTAAAATCATTGATTCTTCATCAAAGCGCGAGAAGGTCTTTATGACCACCAAGATCAGCGGCGTGATGAGCGTCCGCGATCGCAAATACAAAGAAATATTCGACGGATTGCCACAAGGCAAAAAAGATGTGGTTTTAAACCGCGCAAGGGAAATGCGGGAAGAGCGAGGTACGGATATCCCGGGATATTACCTCACTTATTGGCCGGGTCAGGACAAGTCGATGGACGGCACATACCTATCCAATGCTATGGCGGCTGACTATGCCCACCTTGTTGATGAAAGCAAGAAGTTCAGCGATTTTATTAGGAAATCAATACAGGGTAGCCTGGAACGCACAGGGCAAAGTTACTTTGACATTCTCATGTGCCCTCACGGCGCCAACAGTCCGGAAGAAGTGCAGGTACCTGAAATTTTTCAGACGGTGGAAGCATTGAAAAAAGAAGGCCTGATACGTTTTCTTGGAGTTTCCACGCACAACGATCCTGCGGGTGTATTGAAAGCCGCCACCAAATCAGGGAAGTATGACCTCGTTATGTGTGCATATAATGTCATCAACGGCGGTTACATGCACGATGCCATACGTGATGCAAAAGCTGCAGGATTAGGAGTAATTGCCATGAAAGTAGCCATGGCTGTCGCTACGCAGCATAAAGAATTGAAGCCATTGCCGCAATGGAGAATTGATAAATTGAACCGCATAGTTCAGGGAGATATGAAAGCTCCGGTGAAAGCCTATTTGTGGGCATTGCAAAATTCCAATATCAGCGGCGTCATATCCAACCTGTGGGATGAGGGTATCGTCAATGATAACCTTGCCGTTACCGGAAAGAAGATTCAATTGATGCCGGCCTGATGTTGGCAAATATGCCGCCGTATGGGAAGAAGTCCTACCGAACCTCATACTGTAAACATTGGTTCCCTTCGTCAATAGTCTGAAATTATTGCTGTATGTAACGCAGCGGGTTGTCTATGTATATTCGCTCACTTCAGGTTGTTCATTTGCCAGTGCACATGACAATAAAACGAAGTAAACATAAATACTTATTTAACACTTCCATTTGGGATTAGTTTCTCCACAAGACTGGATAGCTTAATTATGGTAAGCTTTGAATTAGCTATAAAAAGGGGGCAGTCTTAAGCTATTGCAATATTTGTACATCAGTGAAATATTATTGTTTTCTTTTTCTCCTTGGTCTCATAGTCAAATCAACCCCGGTTCAGGGTCAAAACGGCCTCATTTCCGGAAAAATAAGCGATTCTGAAACACAGCAGCCAATCCCATTTGTAAACCTCAACTTGTTTGATGTGAATTTTGTCAACCTGGTGAATGGCGAGATTTCCAATGACGAGGGAGAATTTATACTCGAAAAAATCCCTTATGGAGAGTATAATCTGGTTATGTCGTTTATTGGTTTTACATCAGATACGATCACCAATATTTCATTAACCGCTTTCAATTCTTCGTTAGCCCTGGGAAAAGTTACATTACATGCCTCAGTTACCACCTTGTCAGAGGTCACAATTCAGGGATCTGCAGCGACAGTAGTTACTGAAATAGACAGAAAAAAATATTCCGCTAAAGTATTTGAGACTGCAAAAGGAGGTACTGCTGTGGATCTTCTGAACAAACTGCCTGCCGTTTCTGTCGATCCGGAAGGGAACGTTTCGATTCGAGGCACTTCGGATTTCATGGTTTATCTGAACGGCAAGCCAACACAAATTGAATCTTCGGTATTATTGGCGCAACTTTCAGCCGATGCCATAGAGAACATTGAGGTGATCACCATCCCTACTGCTAAATACGATTCTCAGGGGAAGGGAGGTATAATTAATATCGTAACTAAACAGAAAGGCATTGACGGACTTTCCATATCCATAAACGGTCTGCTGGGTGGCTCACCATGGGGAAATACCACCGATCAATACAGTGGATATCATTTATCTGACCGCCGATATGGGGGCGACATCAACCTCGTTTATGTGAAAGGTCGGACCACCTACTATGGTGGGCTTTATTATAACTTTAAAAATATAAATGGAAAACGGACTGGAGATGCACGGATTATTCAGGATAATGAGTCCTATTATCACATGGTGGCGGAGGGCAACAGGCCTGAA
>JBGSYX010000235.1:0-3485 GCA_041750735.1 Cyclobacteriaceae bacterium | reverse complement strand
TTGGACAGCTTTTGTGATGATGCTCCAGTCTGGATGGTCTTTTCTAAACCAGGCTATTCGGGCTGCAACCGGCAGATAATCGGTTTCGATCTTTTCCCACTTGATCTGGCCGTTTGTCAACTGCACTTTTTTGGTCTTTGGTAATTTGAGCATGTACTTATTTGGGTCAAATATGTTACGATATATATTGTTGAGAGAGCCGGCCTTATTAGGTCGGCTCTTTCTGGTTAAGCCCAAATTACCGTTACTGGCTTCGTTGGTTATATGTGTTTGTATGCTTTGTTCCATTTGTTTCTCACCCCCTTTCTTTTTTGTGCTTTGTAAAGTGAAGCACTTGCTTCATTACCAGTTTTACCCGCACGCCGACTGATGCGAAGTCATAGGGAGGAACCTGCTCAGTCCCCTGAGCGGGCAAATCCCTTGACGAGCGAGGGAGGTGTGCAATTTGATTTTTCTTCCCCTTTCCCCGCCCTCCGGATAAATGGCAAGAAATAACACTTGATGGGCGTGGCAAAATTTAAACGCCACGCCAGTCAAGTTCAATTTATTCAAAGAGAATATGCGAGAGGAAAATGTGCGTTTAGGTTAATTTCATTGCGGCAGTTTAGACTTGAGGTGTTACCCGAAAGTAAGTGTCCAGCGCAAATTGGTACTGATTTACGAAAATCTGTTTAAGGTGGTAAATGCTTTCCTGCTCATAAAATAGTATTAAGGCTTTTTTGTACGTTTCTCCATCAACGCTTCGATATGATAGCGGGAAGTAATCATCCGACAACAAAATTGCGTTGGCAAGCATCCTTCCTGTTCTTTTATTGCCGTCCGCAAACGGCTGGATATAAGAAATCATCGTATTTGCGATGAGAGCTTTTTCCAAGGGATAGTCGGATTTATTTATTGCCACAACCAGCTTTTCGAGGGCCTCATGAATCTGCCATCTGTTGTCCAACGGTTTGTATGCCGTTCCGGTGATCCCTACGGCCTGATCCCGAATTCCTGGAGAGATTGATAAGTCTTTGACCAAAAACCCGTGCAATTGGGTGATATTGGAAAGGGTGATTTTTGCATAATCTGAGCGTGCAGCAAGAATG
Organism: Cyclobacteriaceae bacterium; assembly: GCA_041750735.1. GTDB lineage: Bacteria > Bacteroidota > Bacteroidia > Cytophagales > Cyclobacteriaceae > JAAUQL01. The sequence continues at coordinate 2,397 of JBGSYX010000235.1, read as the reverse complement.
CTCTCAAAGGCTCGTTTGTGATTTAGTATCATAACAGCCTCCTCTTTGGAGCGACCGGTAGCCTCAATGCTTTGTTTGATCAGTGTTTCGGTTTCCAAAAGTGAGTAGGTGTTGCCTTCGATTTTTGACGACTTCCAAGAAAGCTCAATGATAAACCTCTCCAATTCTTTGAGATAAATTACCTTGTCAAGTTTGGCTACCTCCTCTCCGAATTTTCTATTTTGCTTTTCTAAAGCTTCAATTTCCTCTTGGGAAAATAATTTGCCCAAATGGGAAAAAACCGAAAAATCAAACGCTTTCCTTGCCCCGACCCGGCTGTCCGGCTCAAGCGCAAAATACTGATCCAGATTGAACTGTTTTAATAATGGGTTTTGCGTGACAGACAAATAAACGGTACTTCTTCCACTTCCCTTCACCTTGATTATTTTCCTCTTTGCAAGGACAGATAAATCTCTCGCTATGGTCGGCTTTGAAGATGGATAAAGGGGCGCCACTCTTTGTTCAATTGCGGCTCTCCCTATCCCATCGCCTTCATTTATGATGTTGATAATAAATTTCTGCCGGGAGGTTGTTTTCGTCTCATTCATATCAATTAGCGTATCATAATGAGACGGTAGTTGTAAAGTTCGCCGTACTGCCCACCGACGAGGCGAAGTCAAGGGCGAAGCATCATTGAAGTTCATCGCGGAGCCTTGCCAAGCAAAGACAATGTGCCAATTGGTTTGACCGTCCTTTTTCCGTCGCTCACCCAACAGACAACAAATAGCACTTGATAGGCGTGGCGAAAATATATAACGGCACGCCTGTCAAGTTCCTTTTTAATATCTTTTTGCTCCCCAAGAACACCCTTACTTAACCCGAAAAAATACTTGATTTTTAAAATAGGGGCTGCTAGTGTTGGTGAATGACTTTTCAGAAGAATGGCCGACAAGACAATGAAAGAAAGAATTGACCGCCAGGGCGATGAAAACCTATACCAGCCAAAAATCCATAGCAACAGAATTCGAGAGCTATATGCCCTGAAAGTGATCACCGGGCTGCCGATGACCGTACTTGTGGATCAGGCGATTCAGTATTTCCTTGAAAAAGGCAAGGAGATCCAAGAGTCTATTGACAACCAATATGACACAGGAAAGGGAACTACCAAAGGAGCCGGTCCAGCAGAATTGTAATTACTGCGGGCCTGGATACCCCGCAATCTGGGAAATAGTCTCAGACACAGGGGAAGAATTTGTATGCGATAACCACCATTTTATTTTAAATAATATCCACGTAATTCAGAAAGAAAGGCATTTATTCGATGCTGAGTGGACGATTAACTCTAATTACGAGGAAGAATTGGTAGAGCATGAGTTTGATGACACCGATCAATGGGAGGATGGAAGCTTGTTTGGATATTAAATTATGGTAGAGAGAGGCGTACTTATCGAAAAATCAGACCCAAAGCCCGAGATCAGGAAAAATGCCGAGATCGCTAAGGATTGGGAATACTCTGGGGAGGCAAAGTATCTCTACGGAATGGCGGTTCTATTCAAGGATAGGTTTCTTGATCCAATTCTTCATACCGACCGTGGCCGCCTGCCCGATCCGGTTGTTTCGTTTGACAACTTACGAAACATGCGAACTCTGGCCGCGTATACCCTTCACAGAAACCCCCAGGGACTTTTGGATGAGATAACCTTCAATACCGAGCATTACGAAGACAAAAAAGATCAAAAGGTGTGGCGTTTCGGCAAGTGGGCGCAGCTCGAAACCCTTCTTCACGAGCAGGTGCATTTGTGGCAGCAGAATTTTGGGGAAGATCCGGTAAAGCCAGGGAAGGTCTATCACAACAAGGAATTTACCGAAAAATGCGAGGGCTTGGGACTCCACCCTATGCCGGTCAAGGGATGCCACGTGGCGGTAGCCGATGGAGTGTTTGCCCAACTCATGGGAGAGCTTGGAATAGAAAGACCTGATGACGTACCCAAAATAGAGTGGACAAGGACTGGTGGAAAACCAATAAAAACAGACTGGTTCAGATTCTTGAGCGATTTTGAAGGCAAGGGAAGAAAAGGCACATCGACTTTAAAAAAGTGGTGCTGTCCCGAGTGTGGAATGAACGTGAGGATGGGAATAAGCGGCAACCCAGAGCTTATCCATCATCCGTGCTCTGAGAAGCGTGGCGAGAAAATTTTTCTTGTGCAGGATGACGGTTTAAAACACACGATTTATGAGATAGGAGGTGACAAGCATGGAAAGGGAAACCGAACTGGGTAAAATTTTCGCTGTTAGGCAATATATAGGCATTGGGAAAAAGAAATAGACATTGAACCTTGAAAAAAGCAGAGAGGCGTCTTATCCTCATAAGATGTTCGCCAAAACAAGCTTATCAGGAGGCGCCTCATGGCAAGGATA
>JBGSYX010000234.1:0-2926 GCA_041750735.1 Cyclobacteriaceae bacterium | reverse complement strand
GAAGAGGAGAGAGTAGAATCAAAGCCTCTTATGGAAGAAACAATAAAGTCTTTATCAACAATCTACAGCATCAATGTTTCAGAAAAAGGCCAATCTATCCATCTTGAAAAAGAAAATATCACCTGTACTTTGCAGCTTCATCAAAACTATTCTCAACATGATCTTATCGACCAATCTGTAAAACTAATCTATTTCCTGGATAAACTCGTTGCTGCTAAAAAAATCACTGCTGCAGGCAATGCCAATGACCCCATCAATAATGGGTTTTACATTTTCTTCAATACCCTTCTTTCGACTCTTGATGAACACAGTTCACTCCTCGATTCGTTCACCTATGATGAGCTAAAACAAGGAACAGATGGAGAATTTGGCGGTCTTGGGATTGTTGTTGGCATGAGAGATAACTTATTGACAGTGATAAAACCAATCCCCAACAGTCCTGCTGCAAAGGCAGGATTAAAGAAGGGTGATAAAATAGTCTCAATTAACACCACTACAACCTATGGTGCGCGACTCGATGAACTCGTCGAATTTATGAGAGGATCTCCAGGCTCAATTGTAGAAATTAGCATTCTTTCAGAGGGCGACCGTTCACCGAGAGTACTCAAATTAGAACGCCAGATCATTAAAGTTAACTCCCTTACCTATAAGCTTATTAAGGAAGGCTCATCGCGCATTCTTTATGCTGCAATAGAAACATTTTCAAGCTCGACTAGCAGTGAACTATCCGCTCTCCTTAAAAAGCATATCAAGGATGACAAGACGCTCATTTCCGGAATTATACTTGATTTAAGGTCAAATCCAGGAGGTCTTCTCGACGAAGCTGTTAAAGTTTCAGATCTTTTTTTAAGCAGCGGTCCAATTGTTTCAACGATAGGAAGGAACAGGGAGATAGAAATTGCTACTAAAGATAAAATCGAAGCTCACTGCCCTATGGTTGTCATGCTTAACGTCGACTCTGCGTCGGCTAGTGAAATTGTCGCTGGAGCACTCAGAGACAACAATCGCGCCATTATTATTGGACAGCCAAGCTTTGGCAAAGGATCTGTTCAAACTATTTTTGAGTTGCCGGGAGGTCAGGCTATAAAGCTTACTATAGCCAAATATTTCACACCTAGCGGAAGCTCGATTCACAAAATCGGGATTGAACCTGACATCTGGCTTCAACCTGTTTTTAAGAGCAAGTCGAATGAAAATATATTTGGATATTCTAGGTATCTCGGAGCAAAAAGCATTAGCGACAACACCTTAAAAACCGGCTCCAAGCACCAAAGCAAGATGTTTTATAAAGGATATTTTGTCAGTACGGACCTAGAAAGATCGGCTGAATTTACCTCTGACGATGATACCGAGTTCAAATTTAGTTTAGGCCTAATCAATCATGTTGCGAGCTTCTACAACGGTTCAAATCCAGAAGGAACTGACCGCGCAAGCCATTGGCTTGCTTTATCATCATCCTACATTCAAGACTTTTTTAACAAGACCAACTTAGAAACGGTCACGCATCTTAAAGACCAACACTCTATTAACTGGCATACCAAACCAATGATTACAGAGCAGACGCATGTAAAATCCGCATTAAGTCTTAGCATTAAAGATACTGATTCAGTATTGGCCAGCAATACCGCAATCATTCCTTGGAAAGTATCCAACAAGAGCAATGAAAAATTTGAAAACATCTCGATTTTTTTTAGCACCGAAGGTTCTAGTGAAATCACCAGTGAATTCCTTATAGGATCTTTAGCTCCTTTCGAGATGAAAGAAGGAAATTTTTCTATAGAAAATACACATGCCGGCGAAGGAACTACTGTTCATATCAGCGGAGGAATTGCGATAGATAATATCCCATATTTACAATATCGCAATATGAAGTCATTTTCTTTTAGTTCAACAGAAAACACCGCACTTGATGCAATTTTATCTTTGGATGATCAAAGTTCTGGTCTCATCCGCGGCTCCCTGGAGCCGAATGAAAATGCCTACTTGGAAGTATCGATTCAAAACAGCGGCGAAAATGACGCAAGTAACGTATCAATTGCAATTACCAATTTATCTGGATTACAGATCAATTTACAAGATACAAATTTGAATTTCGAGCGCATTGAAAAAGGCAAAACAATAAAGCAAAGGATACCGATAACGGCATCAACCAATCTTTTTTCAAGCCATCTCAAGCTGGGCACCAAAATCATCGCTAAAGGTATCGTTCAACCAATTTTCAACGAACACTCGATTGAAGCTTTTTCAGGAGTCATTACTAGCCAATCCCCTAAAGGCATTGGACACTAATTTTAGAGGAACACATGGAGAACAGTCGTTTAAAAATTAATGTTGTTGCAGGAATAGTAAAGAACCCAGCTGTCTTTGACATTTTTCAATCTATGGGAAACATGGCTGATATAACAATTCACTCAATTGAAAACAGCTGTTTTTATAACAGCTACAAGTCCTCCGTTCCCATAAAAATATATCCAGCAATAAAAGACATGTTAGGATACATGAGAGGCCTTGAAGCTGAACTTGAGAACTCAGATATTATCTTAGCATTGGAAAACTGCACATTATCAAGCTTTCAGGCAACTCGTGCCGCTGCAAAATATGAAGTTCCCATCACTATTTACTCAACTCATGATCAGCTCTTTTTCTATGAGGAAGCACCCAACATAAAGGCGGTTCAAAATGATATTATCAGCAACTCCAGCAGGTTCATTTATTGCTCTCCCTCAGTAAAATCAACTCTCCTAGCCGATGGGGTTACCGAACCTTGCTTGACATATCTCCCTCCTGCAGTAGATATCAATCGGCTCAATTTTTCCCTTTCAAAAAGAGAAAAATTTCGTTCCTATGTCGGAATATCAAACGATCAAAATACCATCCTTTTTCTTGATGATCTCGCTGCTGAAAATAATCCCATGGTCTTAATTGA
>JBGSYX010000233.1:0-2566 GCA_041750735.1 Cyclobacteriaceae bacterium | reverse complement strand
TTTCTGCGGATCGGCTTGAATGAACCCTTGATTATCACGGCCAATCTGCCAACAATCGTCGATTACGATGTACTCATAACCAGCATCCTTCATTCCGCTCGAAACCATCGCATCGGCAGCATCACGAACAACCTGTTCATTGATTTCACACTCAAACCTGTTCCAGCTATTCCATCCCATTGGAGGAGTCACTGCCAGTTTTTCAAATTTCTGCGAGTATCCTGATGTCAAAAAAGAAATTGCAAAAAGAGTCAGGAAAAAGTTTTTCATTTCAGAAAAATTAAAGTTTTGAACTAGACAATTAGTATTTGGTTGCATCGTCGATGACCAGTACCCAGTCGTTGTTTTCGCCTGAAGTTGGAGGAGTAAAGGTTTGGAATCCGGTGTTGGCGAATTCCCCAATGACGAGTTCTGTTCCTTCTCGTGGATCGAACCACCAGGCTTTTGCTTTTTCACCGGCAATTTTTTCCATCGCAACAGTAACCGGCTGCCCAACCGACAAATAGGCCATCAGAAACGAACCGTCGCTGGCTACTGCGGCCCTGATATGAGTGCTGTCTTTGGGGTTGTTCCCTTGAACAATGGATTGGTCGGGGAATAACTTTGAAAAATCCCTGGCTTCAAAAAGCTTTCGGATGTGCCTGATGTCATTGGCACCCGGTCGATCCATCGATTCGCGCCAATCGTACAAACAAGGTATGGCAATTCCCCCTTTTTTCTTAAACATCTGCCAAATGGCATTATTTCCGTAGGTATAACCAGCCGCTCCCGAAAGCAGGTTCCACCAGGCATGAATGCGCACATCGTAATCGGTAAAGTAGCCCAACTTAAAATGGGCAGCATCCTTTATCAAGTAGTTTTCGTCGAGTACTTCGGACGGAACACGCAACGGATTGTTCCAGTCGCAATAATCCCAAAACTGAAGCGGAATATCTTCGTACGCCGGTTCTCCATCGATAGTGGGTTTTACCGGTGTCAGCAAATAATCGTGAGTAGCGTAGTCGTACACATTGTTAAAATGGCGGGCGTGACCGCTTTGGTAGATGTTAAAATCGATCCAATCTTCGTTTTGAAACCACTCGCCCGACGATTTTTCGCCACGGGGATGATAGGTTATCAAATGGTTGCCGAGGTCGCCTTTGCTAATTCCTCCGGCCATTGCTTTCCAAAGCTCGAAAACTTCTTTGCTGTCGATGTTGCGGTCGCCCCCCAAAATCCAGATAATCGGTTTGTTTTGGTATCGTTTTCCTAAAAACTCACCAAAAACACGGGCGTTTTCAGCATTAAAAACAATGGGGCCGATTGCAGGATTGTTATTCGGAACCTTATCGCCCCAGGTAGGAAGCATTCCAACAAACAAACCCAATTCTTCGGCTTTATTTACAATGAAATCAACATGTTCGAAGTATTTTTCGTTGGGCTTGGTTGGGTCAAGGTCAATCAGCGGCAATTCGCCATAAGCATTGGGAACCCGTAGCCCGTCGTTTTCGGCCAAAACTACGGCCTGAATTACGGAAAAGCCTTTTTCGGCGCGGTTTTGCAAATAGTCGGTTGCCTCATCGCGGTTGAGTTTATGGAACAGTTCCCAGGCGGTGTCGCCCAGGTAAAGGAACGGTTTCCCGTTTTTATCAACCAAATGTCTGCCATTTTTGCTCACCTCAAGATATTTATTGGTGGTAGGTTTTTCCTGCTGACATGCCCCTAAAATAAGCAGGATAGCCAAAGAATAGATAATTTTTTTCATATGAATAGTGGTTTTTAGGTTTAGTAACGACACTGCTTTAACCTCCTTTTTTTGTGTGCCGCAGACCGGTAACGTTCGAATAGGCAACTATCTGGTTGTAGCAACATGAGTAATTATTTTTGTTTAAATATATGTTTGCAATGAATTGAAGATAAACAAATAGCATCGGTTCTGTTGCATTATTCCAACTTGATTTTTAAAATCACACATTATAAAAAATTATGCGGCCAAAAAACAGAATGTTTTAAACGTTGTATATTTTGTATCTTTAATCTGATTCTTTCTAATGATATTTACTATTTCTTTTCCTGCCAGAGTTCGCTGTGCAGATTCAAAGTCTCTAAAGCCTGTGGTGATTGCTATTCTCCTTTTAACATTGCGATGATCCTCTTCTATAATATTATTCAAATACTTGCACTGCCGCCATTTCACATTCTTGAAATTTCGCTTGTTAAATGTCTTAATTCCTTCTTTATTTGCGCCGCTCTTATCGATGTTTAAATTCCGAGGTTTACCATTGTAGCCAATAGCTTTATTTAAAAACTTCTTTGCTGATCCTTTCATTATTCGCATGGTCAACAAAAAATCTATGGTATCTCCATAATTGTCTGCAGCGCTATATAGGTAACGATCTTTACCTCCAACTTTGATGTAAGTCTCGTCCATTCTCCAACTATTCCAGACTTGCCGTTTCCTGCGATGCATGTTCGCTTCAATCATTGGGGTAAATTTATAAACCCATCTTTGAATAGTAGAATGATCAACTTTTATTCCTCTTATTGAAAGCAGTTCTTCAACATCACTATAACTTAAGTAAATCTT
>JBGSYX010000232.1:0-1858 GCA_041750735.1 Cyclobacteriaceae bacterium | reverse complement strand
GATCTTCCCAGATAATACTTCCAATACTATCTGTCTCTTTTGATCATCCATAAAACAATTCAATCCATTTTTCTCCATTTGTCCTGATTTTAGTTGACTATCCTTTTAATTATTGGTCAACCTATTTCAGGACGGGACCTTGGAAAAATGGATATTATAATTCCCGGCCTTGTGCTGGGATCTGTTTGCTATTTGAAATTTCTCAAACCTCGGACAGACCCCGGAACGGTGTTCGGGGAATATTGTCCTTTAAAGTTTGGTTATGTCAATTATGAAAAACGTTAGTTGCAGAGTAGAAACCTCAATCACACAGAAACAATTGGCCAGTTCGAGCCAGGTAATTTTTCATGTTTGTCATGTACTTCTCTGAATATTTGAATAATCATTCCGATATTCATAGCCCGCTCAACACTCAAAAAGCAGGAGCTTATTTTGACCCAAAACTTTTTATGATGACAACGCCATTGCAACAAAACCAGCGATTGCTTTCGCTGGATTTTTACCGTGGACTCACCATGTTCCTTCTTATTGCCGAGTTTTCAGAACTTTTTGAGCACATGGTGACGCCTGAGTATGAAGGTTCGATAATTTACGCCGTTGGTCAACAATTCCATCACGTGGAGTGGATCGGTCTGCATTTCTGGGACCTGATCCAGCCGTTCTTCATGTTTATCGTTGGGGTAGCTATGCCGCTGTCCTTTGCCAAACGAATGGAAAAAGGAGATACGCAAGCACAGATTCGGAATCATGTGTTCAGGAGATCACTTTTATTGCTGGTACTTGGATGGGGTTTGTATTGCATCGATCCGGGGAAGATCGTATTCCGTTTCCAAAATGTGCTGGCGCAATTGGCGGTGACGTATCTATTGGCATACCTGGTGATGAATAAATCATTTAAATTCCAGGTAGGGTTTTCTGTGGTGTTGCTGCTTGTAAGTGAATTGCTCTACCGCTTTTTTACGGTGGATGGTTTTACAGAAGCTTTTGTAGCCGGCAAGAATTTCGGGGCGTGGTTCAACATACTCATCGCAGGCAGTGAAGATGGCGGACATTGGGCGATGTTCAATGCCATACCTACTGCCGCTCATACGATCTGGGGCGTGCTTGCCGGACAGCTTCTCATGAGCGATAAGACTGCCAAAAAGAAAATTCAACTCCTTGTCGTTGCCGGTGTTATTGGCCTTGTGATAGGATACGGTATGAGTCCGTTTACGCCGATCATCAAACGCATCGCGACGAGTTCCTTTGTATTTGCCAGTGGAGGCTGGGCTTTGCTCGCACTGGCGCTTTGTTACTGGCTGATCGACGTAAAGGGGTACCAGCGGGGTGTATTGTTTTTTGCCATCGTGGGGATGAACCCCTTGTTCATATACCTGTTTGCCCATGTCGGCGGGGCTCACTTACTAAGCAGGATTGCTTTGCCATTTTCGAATGCTGTCTTTGGCTGGTTGGGCGAGTTAGCAGCGGCAATTATGCTCAGTCTTGTGGTGCTGGTTATGCTATGGTATTTGTGTTACTGGCTGTACAAGAGGAAGATTTTTATAAGGATTTGAATATTAACTAAAATCTTTACCTTCAGATTCACGGATAGAAGTACAATAAGTATTTAGAGCATTAGCTTACCAGTTGATACTTTATAGAAGATGCTTACTTTGATAATTGAAAAATATCCGCCAAATCATGGCCTCTATACAGCTAAAAATTGGGTGGATGGGCGCAACGGAGTCACGGATAGTAAGAAGTTGAACTAAACCGTTATTTTGGGGCAGGGAGGTGAAACAGTTGGTAGATTTAAAGTACACACTTTAACTCTATTAACATGGAAAACCGACCAACGAGTTGTCTTGCTCTCCTTCGC
>JBGSYX010000231.1:0-1865 GCA_041750735.1 Cyclobacteriaceae bacterium | reverse complement strand
TATATATCGCTGGCATTAAGCTTGGGAAAAAAACCTGAGAATAATCACCCTTTGATTGAGTTCCGCTAGAACTTGTAGCAATATATCCGGGTCTGGACAATTCGGCCAACACAGCCTCCAGCGGAAGATGTTCTGAATTTTCAAGTTGAACGAGATAAGTATTGGTACTTGCCGGTTCAACAATAATGGACATTTCTGTTGTCTGTCCTGCTGCCACTGCCAGTGGATTAAATGGCCAAGAACCCGCGAAATCTATTGAAGAACTGGGAGGAACACCCACGGTATAAGCATCCCAATCCAAATCAGAAAGAGTAACCAAACCCCCAGCTCCTGTAGTAACGGATCGAGAAATCTTGTATACAGGATCATCATCACTTGTCCGTCCGATCTCTTTAGTACCTCGAACTATTACATTGACACCCGAAAAAACTGAATAATCACTTGCTTTGGACCGGGTTGTTTTAATTACTAGTGTGGCTAATGTATCGATAGCGAAGGATATCTCGCTAACCTTTGCCTTTATAATTGTGAGGTGTGGGTGAGTCGGATTATCAACTTCATCCATCCCATACGTTCTTTCAGTCGTATACCCCTCCTTTGTTACAGAGACATGATAACAAGCTTCGCAGACAGGCGCTCCTGGGATCATTGCCCTACCAAAAACATCAGTATAGGTGTGAATATTTATTGGAGGTGTGAGAGTTGATGCTTCAATATGGACGTTCGCATTTTCAACAGGTTGGCCGACTGAATTAAATACCACTACCGACAAGGTTCCTCCACCATTATCCGATTCCAATCCAGGTGGAGAAATATCCAACATCACCACAGCCGGCTTTTTTGATTTGAATGCACCAGTCCAAGATACAGATATCCGTATACGTTTATAATCTGAAGGTAATATATCAGCAGGGGCACTTCCGTCAAATGGATCATCAATATAAATAACAGTGGTATCAATTGAAAAATGAGACCCAAGCTTTGTTACTGATTCGGATTGGATAAGATCGCCAATGGGGATTCCTCCGATTGTGCCGACGCGATCGTATGGTAAATTCCGTGCTACTTCCAATCGATCTTGGGCCAATTGAATTGCAGTACTTCTCACTCGTGCCTCACCCAACGATCGAACCGAGAGTTGAACAATGGTCAAAACAGCAGTGATAAAAATCATCAAGATCACAGATGCTATCAGCGTTTCAATCAAAGTAAATCCATTTTTCCTAGGCATGCATCCATAATAGACTAAGCGGGGCAGAGATAAAATATGGTAGCATAAAATCACATGGCCAATATCAAATCAAATCATCTGGGAATCAGCATTTCCAGTAATAGCGTGTGTGCTGTGGGTTTAGATGGTTCCCAAAACAGCAGCTTTACCAATTCATTAAACAGTGAAGCTCCTTTTTTTAAGAATGAAGACGTTGATGTTGAAAAGCTTTCTCAAAGTTTAAAACAGCTTATAGAAAAATCCGGAGTCGTCTATAAAAAGGCCGCTATTTGTTTCCCTGAACGATTTGCCTATAGTCGAGAGCATGTGCTGCCAAAACTTAAAATGGCTGAAATAGACGAAGCTATTAAATGGCAAATTAGCACTATTTTTCCCCTACAAGCAGAAGATATCTATGTTGATTGGAAACTCTTAAGCCAGAATGATGCCGAGACCAAAATTGTAGTCGCAGCGGTAAGTAGAAAATTCCTAGATGGACTTCAAACTGCCTGCGTTGGTGCAGGGATAATACCAATGAGTTTCGAGCCTTCTGCCTGTACACTCGCCCGCGCTCAAAAAGATCAAACAGAAACACATATAGTTTTGGAAGTGGATAGTTTTGGTTCATCAGCTAGTTTGATTGAAAGCGGCGTAT